>NZ_JBEXID010000026.1:0-89279 GCF_040608395.1 Streptomyces sp. NPDC005181 | reverse complement strand
TCCAACTTGAGCCTCAACACCTCAAGGATCACAGGAGACGGCGTGTTTCACGTATCAGGGCAGGTCAGAGCACCCACACATACGGCAGGAGAGCCGAAAGAAGTCCGGGTCGAGACGGCGCATCTCGTCGTACACGCGGTAGCCACCGATGTCCGGGTTGATGCCCCAGCCCTGTCCCGCGATGTCGCCGGACCACAGGAAGCGCACCCCGTCCCGGCGCCGGGCGGGCGCGGTACGGAACGTCCCGTACACCGGCTCACCGGTACGGCGCGGATCGTCCGGGTCCGCGAGCGTCACCCGGTAGTGCACCTGCTCGCCCGCAGGCAGCCCGTACAGCGGCGTCGTGCCGGTGAAGTCGGTACCCGAGCCGACCAGAGGCCCGTGCCAGGTGCGCGCCCGCCGGAACGACTCCGTGGCCGACGTCTCCACGATCATCCGCGCCGGACGGTCCGAACGCACCCAGACCAGGGCGGACGACGCGGTGACATCACCCACCTGAACACCCCAGGCCGCGCGCGGCCGGCCGGACAGCGCGAAGGCCGGGGCCGCCCCCGCTGTCACGGGGAGCGTGAGCGCGGCCGAAGCGGCCAGCGAACCGCGCAGTACAGCGCGGCGGTCGGGCGAAGGGATGCGCGGACGGAACGACATGGAGGTGCCTCCGGGGGCAGCGGGACAGAGGTACGGGTGACCGGTCGACCGGCCCCACTTTTGTGCCCGTCGGCGGCGGGCACACCAACCTCGGATGAACAGCGGGCCGCACCCGGCGCCGATGTTCCGTCCGTGCCGCTCCCGTTGGGTGCCCTGTGGCGCGAAACTCCGCTCGGTGGAGTCGGTCCGGTGGCTGCTGTCTGTTCAGCGACTGGTGTCGAGGACGACGCGAGCCACGAGCGCCGGATCGTCGTTCATCGGCACATGCCCACAGCCGGGCAGCCGCACCAGCCGGGCACCGGGGATGGTGTGCTTGGCCCTGATCCCCTGGCGGCGGAGCAGCAGACGGTCGCGGCTGCCCCAGGCGACAGTCACCGGCAGTCCCGGCACATCGTCCGTGAACGCGACACTGCGTCCGACGGCGAGCGTCTCGTGGAATCCGGTCGCCTCGCGCAGGGCGACGGTCTCCGATACGACCGCCTCGGGCGAACGGCGGCCGGGCCGCGCGTAGATGGTGCTCGTCAGCGCGGCACGCCCGGCCGCGCTGCGCGAGAGCCGTTCGACCAAGGGCATCGGCATCGCCAGGGCGCCCTGACGCATCGCCCGCAGCGTTGCGAACGCGTAGCGCCGCTCGCCCTCCGTCCAGAAACCGGCGGGCGACAGCGCCGTCACCGACCGTACGAGCTTCTCGCGGCCCAGCTCCAGCGCCAACAGCCCACCGAGCGAGTTCCCCGCGACATGCGGCAGGTCCACGCCGAGTGCCTCACAGAACGCGCCTAGCACCGGCACCACGCTCCCCAGGTCGTACGGGACTCCGTCCGGAAGCGCCGGGGAGACGCCGAAGCCGGGCAGATCCACGGCTATGACATCCCGCTCCAGCGCCAGCACGGGCAGCACCGGATCCCAGGCCTGGTGGTGGTGTCCGATGCCGTGGAGCAGCAACAACGGCTCTCCGGAACCGGTCCGCTCGTACGCCACGGACACGGTCCGCGGACCTCGGGGTGAGTCGACGGTGAACGAGACCGTGGTGGTCATACTGCTGCTCCCGGGGGTGGTCCGTGCGTGAAGGGTCCGAGCGTCGAGTTCCGTGTGGACCGTGGTGCAACGGGCGTCGTCCGCAGGGACTTAGACGTCTCGTCAACAACAATTACCGTTCGGTAGCCTGCAGTTCAAGGGGGCCGGCGATTCGGGCTGGACACGGCGCGGCGTGTCGGCTGGGATGGAGCGGTGACCTCCGACACCGTGACCGACGTTTTCGAAGAGCACCGCCCCGTCCTCACCGGGGTCGCCTACCGCATGCTCGGCCGGATCGCCGACGCCGAGGACGTGGTGCAGGAGGCGTGGCTGCGCTGGTCGTCCGCATCGCGCGAGGACGTCCGGGAGCCGCGGGCGTTCCTCGTGCGCATCACCACCCGGCTCGCCGTGGACCGGCTGCGGCAGCTGCAGTCGCGGCGCGAGGCCTACGTCGGACCCTGGTTGCCCGAACCGCTCGTCACCGACTTCGGTCCCGCCGTTCCCGACACCGCCGAGCAGGCTGTCCTCGCCGATTCCGTATCGGTCGCCGTGCTCGTCGTCCTCGAATCGCTCTCCCCGCTGGAACGCGCCGTCTTCGTCCTGCGCGAGGCCTTCGGCTTCCCGTACGGGGAGATCGCCACGACCCTCGACCGCACCGAGGCTGCGGTACGTCAGCTCGCCGGGCGCGCCCGGCGGCATGTGGAGGAGCGCAAGCCGCGTTACGACGTCGACCCGGCCCAGCGCCGTGACCTCACGGAACGGTTTCTCGCCGCGGCGGCGGGCGGTGACATCGAGGAGTTGCTGGCGCTGCTCGCACCCGATGTGCGGCTGGTCGGCGACAGCGGCGGAAAGGCGAAGGCGCCGCTGCGGATCATCGAGAGCCAGGACAAGGTCGGCCGCTTCCTCTTCGCCGTCGTTCACGATCAGGTTCCGGACCTCGAGATCCGGAACCTGGAGCTCAACGGCGGGCCTGCCCTGCTGGTGCTTTCGGGCGGAAAGCCCGATTCCGTCGTCCAGGTCGACATCAGGGACGGTGTCATCCAGTGCGTATATATCGTTCGTAATCCTGACAAACTCATCAGCCTCGCTGCTGAATAGCCCGCGCGATCCGGCGCCCGCCCCGACGCCTGCCCTGCCCGAAGCCCCACGGACCCGACGGACGTGGGGCTTTGTGCTGCGCGGGCCTCACGGCACCACGAACGTCCTGTGAACGCTCTGCGGCAGAGGCCCGTTTCGCTGCGTGACGGAATAAGGATTGGTCTTGACCAAGGGGGTGTGCCGTCCTATGGTCTCAACGTTAAGACAGGAACCTTTAATAAATAACGTCGCGGAAAAAGACGCTGGGCGATTGCGGAGGACAGGGTGGGGACCACGCAGCTGGAATCGGTACCGGAGCCGAAGTACTGGCACCTCAAGACCGTGCTCAGTGAGGCACTCGACTCGGACTTTGCGGTGGGAGAGATCCTGCCCAACGAGCGTGAGCTCGCTGCCCGGTTCGGCGTCGCACGGGCCACGCTCCGGCAGGCTCTGGAGCAGCTCGAGCTCGAAGGCAGGCTGCAGCGCCGCCGCGGCGTCGGGACCACCGTCGCACCGCCGCGCCTGGGCGTAGCCGTCTCGACCGCGCAGCACGACTGGACGGGCGGCGGTGCCGACGAGGCCTGGCAGGCCGTCGACTGCACGACCGCCGTGGTACCCGCCCCGGTGCTGGCCATGCTCGACGTGGAGAGCGGCGAGCGCGTGCACATCGTCCGCCGGATCCGGGTCACCCAGGGGCAGCCGGTCGCGGCCGAGCTTCTGTACGTGCCGTCGTCATCCGTGCCCGAACTGTCGGCGATCGAGAGCCCGTCGGGTCCCGCCCGCGCCCGCAGCGTCGTGCGTGAACTGCACCGTCTCGGCCTCGACGGCCAGGACCGTTCGGTGGAACTCGGTTCGGCCCGTGCGGACGACGCCAAGGAGCTCGACCGCCTCCCCGGCGCACCCGTCCTCGTCGTCACGACCCGCTACCTCGCCGCAGGAGGCACGGCCGCTGTCTCCGTCGCCACCTACCGGGCCGACACCTGCCGGCTCACCTTCGGCGACTCGGGCGACCTGGAGATCAGTCACCCCGGCCAGGAGCGCAAGGCATCCTGAGCCCGGCCGGCACCGCCGGTCCCCTCCATGAACGCGCGGCCCGTCGCACTCAGCGGCGGGCCGTCACCGTGCCCTCCACCGCGAACAGCTGCTCCTCGACATGGTCGAGTGCCAGCCGCAGTGCGCCGGTGGCCACGGCTGCCTCGCCGAGCAGCGACAGCGCGACCCGCGGCGGCCGGAGACAGTAGCGGGCCAGTTCGCCGCGGAGCGGATCAAGGACGCCGTCCAGCCCGGCGGCCCAACCACCGACGACCACCAGCTCCGGGTCGAGCGCCAGCACCAGCGCCGCCACATCGTGCACCAGGCGCTGGATGAACCGCTCGACCGCCGCCATCGCCCGCACGTCACCGTGACGAGCCTGCGCGAACACCGCGGCGACCGCCTGCTCGTCCAACGGGTCCAGCGGGGTGTCCGTCGTCGACAGCAGCTTCTCCGGGGTGACTTCACGGCCCAGCAGATGCAGCGCGCCGATCTCGCCCGCCGCACCACCGAAACCGCGGTGCAGCCGACCGCCGATCAGCGAACCGGCTCCCGGACTCAGCCCCGCAAGGACGAACACGATGTCGTCGGACTCGGTGGCCGCGCCCTTCCAGTGCTCGGCCACGGCCGCTGCATTGGCGTCGTTCTCCACCAGGACCGGACATCGGAAGGAGCGCCGCAGCCGCTCACCGAGCGCGAGACCGGTCCAGTCCGGCAGCGCGGTGCCCAGCCGTACCGTCCCGTCGGCCTCCACGATGCCCGGGCTGCCCACCCCGACCGCACGCAGACTGCTCCGGGCCACCCCGGTACGCCGCAGGAGATCGGCGACCACGGCTCTGACCCGGTCGAGACGGTCGTCCGCGCCGGCGGTCTCCGACAGCTCGCGCGAACCGGCACCGATGATCCGGCCGTCCAGTCCGGACAGCAGCGCGGAGACGCGGTGCGGACCGATCTCGATGCCGAGCAGATGCCCGGCCTCGGCGCGGAACCGGAACCGGCGGGCCGGCCTGCCCTGACGCCTGGCTTCACCCTCGTCGGGCGCCGCTTCGACGACCAGACCGGCCTCGAAAAGCCCCTCGACGACGCCTTCCACCGTGGGCCGGGACAGACCTGTGATCCGGGTCAGGTCCGTGAGTGTGGGGGAGTGGGCACCCCTGAGAGCATGGAGTACCACCGCGGAATTGATCCGTCGCAGCAGCGACGGGTCCCCACCGGTCAGCCGGCCCACGGTGTTTCCTTCCAGCTCGTGCGCATGTCAGGCGGATGCTACTCGCTGCCCGGGGGCAGGGCGACCGTGGGCCGCGACGGGTTCCGGGACGGGGCCGGTGTCAGCTCGGAGCCACGAACCCGGACTCGTACGCGGCGATCACCGCCTGGGTCCGATCCCTGGCCCCCAACTTGGCCAGCACCGCGCTGACATGGGTCTTCACCGTCTCGACGCCGACCACGAGCCTGGCGGCGATCTCTGCATTGGACAGTCCCCGGGCCATCAGCCGGAGCACCGCGGCCTCGCGCTCGGTGAGCGATGCCCGCTCCATGGCAGCCTTCGCCTTGCTCGTCCCGTACTCGGCGGCGAGCTGCCGGACCGCGGCCGGGAACAGCAGCGACTCACCCTCGGCGACCAGTCGCACCGCATGCACGATCTCCGCAGGCCGGGCGCGCTTGAGCAGAAAGCCGTCCGCCCCCGCGCGCAGCGCCTCGTACACATACTCGTCGTTCTCGAATGTCGTCACCACCAGGATCTTCGGCGGATCAGGCACTGTGCGCAGCACCACCCGGGTCGCCTCGATGCCGTCCATCAGAGGCATCCGCACATCCATCGCCACCACATCGGGGCGCAACTTATGCAGCAGCGGGATCACCGCTGCACCGTCGGCCGCCTCGCCCACCACCTCGATATCGGGCTGAGCCTCAAGGACCGCGCGCAGTCCCGCGCGTACGAGAGGTTCGTCGTCGACCAGAAGAACGGTAACCGGCATCCGGTCAGCGTATGCGGTCCAGCGGGAGGCTCGCGTGCACCCGCCACTCACCGTCGTACGGACCGGTCTTGGCCTTTCCGCCGAGGAGCGCGGCCCGCTCCCGGATGCCCCGCAGCCCGCTTCCGCTGCCTGGAGTGCCTATCGACTCTGTGAGTGGATTGGTCACTTCAAGCTCCAGCCACCCGTCCGCGACCGCGATCCTCACTCGCACGGGGACGGATCCGGAGTGACGCAGCACATTGGTGAGGGACTCCTGCAGGATCCGGTACCCCTCGCGCGACACGGGGCCGGGCACCAGCTCCACCGGACCGGTCACTTCGGAATCGACCTTCGCCCCTGATCCACGGGCCGACTCCAGCAGCCGGTTCGCCTCGGCCAGCGTCGGCCGCCGACCCACCGGTGCCTCCGATTCGCGCAGCACCCGCAGCACCCGTTCCAGATCGTCCAGCGCGTCCCGGCCCGTCTCCTCGATGGCGGCCAGTGCCCGCTCGGTGAACTCCGGATCCTTTGCCGCCCGCGCTGCCCCGGCCTGCACGACCGCGACCGTCAGGGCATGCCCGATCGAGTCGTGGAGCTCGCGCGCAATGCGATTACGCTCCAGCAGCTGCTCGGTGCGCTCCTCCAGCGCGGTCATCCGCTCCACCGGCGACTGGCCGAGCAGCCACCGTGCAGCCGCTGTGATCAGGTCACCGCACACCACCATGACGGCCAGCAGCACCAGCAGCGGCAGCGGCACGAACAGGACGTACCACGGGTGCGGCTCCACCCAGCGGAGGAGCCAATCGCCGCTCGGGCCCGCATCGGTCACGGTGAACACGAGGTCAACCGTCGTCGCGGGCAGCCATACCGTCGCGAACCCCGCCACGACGGAGAGCAACAGCCTCACTTCCAGCCAGGCCACGGTCCGCCAGCGGTCCGCCCAGGACGCCGCGGACGAGGCAGAGATCGATGCGTCCGGACTGCCCCGCTCGTCAGGTGTGAGCAACAACTGCGCCTGGACGCCCTCGGCGAGCCGCATGGCGGGAAGCAGACCCACAGGCACGGCAAGGATCAGCGGCACCCAGGGCGTATCCATGGAAATGAACAGCCACACGCTGACGATCGCCTGCGGGATGAGCAGATGCAGCCAGCGGGTGTAGGTGACAGGGTCGGTCAGCGGACGGAGGAAGCGGCGCATGCTGCCATCGTGTCAGCGAGCCCGAGCGCGGCGGCTCCCCCGCGCGAGGGAGATGATCCCCTCCGGCGGGGGAGGGCAGGAGCCGGCGCGGCCGCCAGGCTGAGGACATGACCAGCATCGACGTCCATGAGCTCACCAAGGAATACGGTGCCACCCGCGCCGTGGACCGCCTCACGTTCAGCGTGCGACCCGGTCGGGTCACCGGCTTCCTCGGCCCCAACGGCGCCGGCAAGTCCACCACCATGAGACTTGTCCTCGGCCTGGACCGGCCGACGGGCGGTACGGCCACGATCGGTGGCCGTGCCTACGCCACGCTCGACGATCCGCTGCGCCGGGTGGGCGCGCTGCTCGACGCCCAGGCCGCCCACGGCTCTCGGACCGCGCGGAACCATCTGCTGGCTCTCGCTACCAGTAACGGCATAGCTCCCACCAGGGTCGAAGAGGTACTGGAGGAAGCGGGGCTCGGCCAGGTCGGCGGTCATCGGATCAAAACGTTCTCGCTCGGCATGCGACAGCGTCTCGGGATAGCGGCCGCCCTGCTGGGCGACCCGGAAATCGTGATGCTGGACGAGCCGTCGAACGGGCTGGACCCGGAAGGCATCATCTGGATCCGTGAACTGATGAAGCGGCTGGCCCGTGAGGGCCGCACGGTTCTGGTCTCCAGTCACCTGATGAACGAGACGTCGTCGTTCGCCGACCATCTTGTGGTCCTCGGCCGGGGCAGACTCCTCGCCGACCTGTCGATGCAGGAGTTCCTCGACTCCCGGAGCCGCCCGCGCGTGCGCGTTCGCACGACCGAGTCCAGCCGGCTCCGTGACGTGCTGACCCGCAAGGGATTCGAGTTGTCGCAGGGCGACGACGGGCGCTGGACCGTCGAAGGGGCCAAGGCGGAGGAGATCGGTCCCATAGCCGCCTTCGAAGGCATCCCCATCCTTGAACTCGTCGACGAGCAGGTCACCTTGGAGCAGGCCTATCTCGACCTCACCGGCGGCGCGGCGGAATTCGCGTCCGCAGCCGCCTCGCCCACTACTCGTCAGGAGGCCTGACCGTGTCGACCATCGCAGTGCTCCGATCCGAGTGGATCAAGATCAGATCGGTACGGTCCGTGGCCGGATCCCTGATAGCGGTCTTCGTGGCGACACTCGCCGTCACTGTGCTCGCGTTCGCGACCGTCGGCCAGGCCGAGGCGGACAATCCGGGTGCCGATCCGGTCTTCGGCGCCTTCTACGCGCTGAACTTCGGCCAGATCGCGGCCATCAGCTTCGGCGCGACCGCGCTCTCCTCGGAGTACCTGAACGGTGCCCTGCGGATATCGCTCGCCGCAGTGCCCCGCCGTGACCTCTTCTACGCAGCCAAAATGGCTCTCGTCGGCGCACTTGCCCTGGTCATCGGGCTCGTCACGAGCTTCGCCGCCTTCCTGGTGGGGCAGTTGTTCATGGGGGAGTACGCGATCGGCTTGGGGGAACCCGGAGCCCTCCGAGCGGCTCTCGGCGGAGGCATCTACCTGGCCCTGATGGCCTTGCTCGCCGCCGGTCTGACGGCTCTGCTGCGCAGCGCCGTCGCCGTCCTCGGTCTGCTCATCCCGTTCATCCTGATCGTCTCCTTCGTGGTCGGAGACATCGCAGGCGGTGCCGCGCAATATCTGCCCGACCGGGCCGGACAGTTGGTGCTGCACCAGAACCCGGAAGGGAGCCTGGGGCCGTGGACGGGGCTTGGAGTCACAGCGGTCTGGGCGGGCGCCGCGCTGCTGACGGGGTGGTGGGCGATGCGGCGCAGGGATGCCTGAGGGCCGGACTGCCCACTGCCAGAGCCTCGGTGGGGCTGTCCGGCGCCGCGGGCCGGCTGGAAATCCCTCAAGGCTCAGGCCAGGGAACTGATTGTCAGTGCCTGGCGGTTTACTGGCGGCATGACGACCGCACATCACCTCCGCCTCATCGACGGGATGCGCGCCCGGGACTTCCCGGCGGAGCGTATTCGGTCGGGCTCAGGAGTCAGCGGACCCGGCTACCACATGGTGTCCTTGCACGCGGACGACGAGCACTGGGACGACGACGAGGGAGGGCGTCTGGAGCACCGGGCACAGTGTCTCGCGGAGCACGACGCGCTGCTGACGCTGCTCACGGGGCGCTGGGGTAAGTCGCAGATGATCAGTCTGTGGAGTGCACAGGAGCGGATGATGGCCGGCGAGGAGATACCGGAGCCCTGGACCGATCCGGTCGCGGGCTGCGCATTCCTGCACCTCTGGCGCATCGAGGACCGGTGGATCGCGATGGGGCTCCATCTGGAGGAGGAGGGCCCCGGCTGCGAGCTGAGCATCCTGGTGACGGAGATCGATCCGCCCTGACGGGCGACGGCGCCCATCCTGGTCGTCCGAGCGGCCCGACTCTCAGCCCGAATGACCGGGACCGGTCGAGTCGACGGCCGCGCGGAGGCGCCCGTATTCCTCGGCCATGGTCCGAGCGGTCCAATGGGCGTTCAGACCACTGGGGTTGGGCAGGGCCCAGACCTGAGCACCGCCGATCGTCCTCTCCTGCGGGCCGATCTGCGCGCGTCGGTCACCGAATGCGGTCCGGTAGGCCGTGACGCCCACGACGGCCAGCCACTGCGGTCGCAGTCGCTCGACCTTGGCCGCCAGAACGACACCGCCCTCGCGGAACTCCTCGGCCGCCAGCTCGTCGGCGCGTGCCGTGGCGCGGGCCACCACATTGGTGATGCCCAGGCCGTAGTCCAGCAGCTCGTTCTGTTCCGATGGGTTCAACTGGCGGGGGGTGAAGCCCGACAGGTGGAGCACCGGCCAGAAGCGGTTGCCGGGTCGGGCGAAGTGATGCCCCGTGGCGCCGGTCATCAGGCTTGGGTTGATTCCGCAGAACAACACACGCAGGCCGCCCGCGACCACATCGGGAACGGTGCGGTCGCGGGCGGCCTGAAGCTCTTCGGGGGTCATCCGATTGCGGTTCCGGCCGTCAGAGAATGGAGCCCGGCGTGTACCCGGCGGCTTCCGGGTGCTGCTTGGTGATCTCCTCGATCCGGGCGACGAGCGCGGTGACCTGGTCCCCCGCCGCTCCCGTGAAGGAGAGCTTGTCGGCCATCAGCGCGTCGAGCTGGGCGCGGTCCAGCGGGATGCGGTCGTCGGCAGCCAGCTTGTCCAGCAGCTCGTTGCGCTCCGTGCCCTGCTCGCGCATGGCCAGGGCGGAGGCGACCGCGTTCTCCTTGATCGCCTCGTGCGCGACCTCGCGGCCGACACCGGCGCGGACGGCGCCCATCAGTACCTTGGTCGTGGCGAGGAACGGCAGGTACCGGTCGAGTTCGCGGGCCACGACCGCCGGGAACGCCCCGAACTCGTCGAGCACCGTGAGGAAGGTTTCCAGCAGACCGTCGAACGCGAAGAAGGCGTCCGGGAGGGCCACCCGGCGGACCACGGAGCAGGACACATCGCCCTCGTTCCACTGGTCGCCCGCCAGCTCACCGGTCATCGAGGCGTAGCCGCGGAGGATCACCATCAGACCGTTGACACGCTCGCAGGAGCGGGTGTTCATCTTGTGCGGCATCGCGGACGAGCCGACCTGACCCGGCTTGAAGCCCTCGGTGACCAGCTCGTGCCCGGCCATCAGCCGGATCGTCTTCGCGACGGACGAGGGGGCGGCGGCCAGCTGTACCAGCGCGGTCACCACGTCGTAGTCGAGCGAGCGGGGGTAGACCTGGCCGACAGAGGTGAAGGCCTGCCCGAAGCCGAGGTGGCCGGCGATGCGCTGTTCCAGCTCGGCGAGCTTCGCGGCGTCGCCGCCCAGCAGGTCGAGCATGTCCTGCGCCGTGCCGACAGGCCCCTTGATGCCGCGCAGCGGGTAGCGGCCCAGCAGGTCCTCGAGCCGTCCGTACGCCACGAGCAGCTCGTCCGCGGCGGTGGCGAAGCGCTTCCCGAGCGTGGTCGCCTGGGCCGCGACATTGTGGGAGCGACCGGCGATGACCAGCTCGCGGTGCTCGCCCGCCAGCCTGCCGAGCCGGGCCAGGACGGCCACCGTGCGGTCACGCATCAGCTCGAGCGAGAGCCGGATCTGCAACTGCTCGACGTTCTCGGTGAGGTCCCGGGACGTCATGCCCTTGTGGACCTGCTCGTGCCCGGCGAGAGCGTTGAACTCCTCGATCCGTGCCTTGACGTCGTGCCGGGTGACCTTCTCACGCTCGGCGATGGACGCCAGGTCGACCTGGTCGAGGACCCGCTCGTAGTCGGCAAGGGCGGCGTCGGGCACCTCGATCCCGAGGTCCTTCTGAGCGCGCAGCACCGCCAGCCACAGCCGGCGCTCCAGCTTCACCTTCTGCTCGGGGGACCAGAGGACGGCCAGCTCGGTGGAGGCATAGCGGCCGGCCAGGACATTGGGGATGCGAGGCTTCGCAGACACAGCAGTCACGTGTCCAGATTCTACTGGCGGTTTCTGCAGGCCAGTGCCGCGGCCCGGTTTGTGGCTTACTACGAACGCGGTCTTTCGTGCGAGGGAAGCCGCCCGGACCCCGGCTGCAGGTCTTTCGGTAGGGCTCAGCAGGTTCCGCAGCCCGCGTTCACCCGGGTTGCCGTGCCGGGCCGGCTTCAGGAGCGCGCGGTTCGGCCCTTGCGCAGGCCGTAGGCAGCCGCACCGAGCAGGGCCACCGCCGCGCCCGTCAGCACCGACGACAAGGGAAGGGCGACAGCGAGGACCAGGCAGCCGGCCAGACCGACGACCGGAACCGCGCGCACGGGGCGACCTTCGGACGGTGTGAGAGTGAGGGCGGCCGCATTGGCGATGGCGTAGTACAGCAGCACGCCGAAGGAGGAGAACCCGATCGCGCCGCGGACATCGCCGGTGGCGGCGACGAGCGCGGCGACCGCGCCCACGGCGACTTCGGCGCGGTGCGGGACGGCGAAACGGGGATGGACGGCAGCCAGGACATGCGGCAGGTGGCGGTCGCGGGCCATCGCCAGCGTCGTACGGGAGACCCCGAGCAGCAGTGCGAGCAGCGAACCCAGCGCGGCGACCGCCGCACCTGCACGGACCACCGGCACGAGTCCGGGGGCTCCGGCGGCGCGGACCGCGTCCGCCAGTGGCGCCGTGGCGTCGGCGAGCCGGGCCGGCCCGAGGACCGACAGCACCGCCACGCTCACGGCCGCGTACACGATCAGTGTGATCCCGAGAGCCACGGGGATGGCTCGGGGGATGGTGCGAGCCGGGTCCCGGACCTCCTCGCCCAGCGTGGCGATGCGGGCGTATCCGGCGAAGGCGAAGAACAAGAGTCCAGCCGCCTGCAGCACCCCGCTCACCGTGGCGTCCGAACCGGGCGCCAGTCGGGACGCCTGGACGCCGCCGGTCAGGCACGCGGTGACGACGGCGGCAAGGACCGCGAGGACCACAGCCACGATCACCCTGGTCAGCCATGCGGACTTCTGGATCCCCAGGCAGTTCACGGCAGTGAGCGCCACCACCGCGCCGACCGCCACCGCGTGGGCCTGCCCCGGCCAGGCGTAGGCACCGACGGTCAGGGCCATGGCTGCGCAGGAGGCCGTCTTCCCGACGACAAAGCTCCAGCCGGCCAGGTAGCCCCAGAACTCGCCCAGACGCTCACGCCCGTAGACGTACGTGCCGCCGGAGGCCGGATAGCGGGCCGCGAGCCGCGCCGACGACGTGGCATTGCAGTACGCCACGACCGCGGCCACCGCCAGACCGATCAGGAACCCCGACCCTGCCGCGTCGGCGGCCGGAGCGAGTGCGGCGAAGACACCGGCTCCGATCATCGAGCCCAGGCCGATGACCACCGCATCGAAGACCCCCAGGCGACGTTTCAATCCGACGTCGCCGCCCGCACCGCCGCCCGCCGCACCAGCCATCACAACTACCCCGTGCTCCTGCCTCACCTGCACCTGCCGTACCGGGGCACCGTACAGAGCGAAGGTGACGGGACGGTGGCCGTCTGCTGCACCACATGACCGGAGCCCCTCGGGTCAGGCCGAGGGGCTCCGGTGTCTGTGTGCGGTGTGGGACCGCGGAATTACGGGGCCAGGGTCAGTCCGATCCGGATCCCGCTGGATGAACCGAGCGCCGACACCCCGTAGTAGAGGCCGGTGTCCGCCTTGATGCCCGAGGTGCTGGTGTTGTCGATCTGCAGGATCGTGCCGCTGTTGGCGTCCTCGCCGTCCGCGCCGATCGCGATGTCCGCCCGGCTGTAGCCGGAGAGGTCGGTGAGAGACACGGACGAGCCGAACCGGTCGTTCGGTTCGGTGGAGCCCGGGATGCCCGTGGTGTCCTGGCTGTATCCGACGGCGCCGGTGCCGGTGGGGCCGGCGGCGGAGCCGCGGATCAGCAAGACCTGGCCGGCGTTGCTCTCGTTCACGCCGCTGCGGGTGAGGTCCTCGCCCGGCGCGCCGGTGAGGATGTCGCCGTACCCGTCGAGGTTGACATCGCCGATGGAGACGGACGCTCCCATGTCGTCGCCGGTCTCGCCACCGCCCGGTACACCGGTGGTGTCCTGGTGGATCGTCTTGCGGCCGGTCGAGGTCAGCCCCGTGGCCGAACCGAACACGGCCGTGACCGCGCCGCCCTTGGCGGTGTGTCCGGACTCGGTGGCGGACGGCTGGCCGACCGCCAGGTCGGTGGCGCCGTCGCCGTTGATGTCACCGGCGGCCAGCGAGCGCCCGCCGCGGGCGTCGAGGATGCCGACCCGCTGGAGTCCGGTGGCGGACCCCTTCAGCCACAGCAGGCGTCCGATGCCGCTAGGGTCGCGGTAGTTGACCGCGGCGTCCGCGTAGCCGTCCTTGTTGAAGTCGCCGGTGACCGCGGCCGCGTAGCTCACGGCAGCGGTGTAGGCGGCGGTGTTCAGGTAACCGGACTTGGCCGCGCCGGACTTGCCGTCCCAGGCCCACCAGCGGCCGGGCTTGCCGGGCGCTACGGAGAAGATGTCGGCCTTGCCGTCGGCGTTGAAGTCGCCTGACGTGACGGTCGTACCGAGCTTCTCGCCGCCGATCCGGCCCGAAGCGGTGACCGAGTAGCTCTTGCCGGTTGTGAGGGCGGGGCCGTACATCACGACGACCGTGCCGTTGTCGGCTTGTGCGATGTCCTCGCCGGGCCCACCGACGACCAGGTCGGCGTACCCGTCGCCGTTCACGTCGCCCCAGGCGTTGGACGTGCCGAACAGGTCGCCCGCCTCGGAGTTGCCGGGCACTCCTGTACTGCTCTGGTTCAGCGTCCGCTTCGCCGTCGAGCTCGGGCCGTCCTCGGTGCCGGGCAGCACGGTGACGCTGCCGTCGCTGCTCGCCGCCTTCGGGAGGCCGGCGACCAGGTCGGTGATGCCGTCCCGGTTGAAGTCGGTGGTCGGGATCGCGGCGTTGCGGGTGCCGTTGGTCGCGTACGTCCGGATCGCACCGAGCTTGGCGTACAGGTTCGCACCAGGGCATGCGGTGGCAAAGCCGTCGCGGTGTCCGGCGATGGTGTTGAACGTGACGTCACCGTCGGGCTGAGTGTTGCCGTCGGTGTCGGTGACGAGGCGGGTCAGCGTCACCTTGGCGGTGGGGCTGACCCCGTACTGGCCGAGCTTCCATGCGGCGATGCGCGCCGCGGACTGGAGAGCGGCCGGCGTCGGCCTGCCCGTCTCGAAGTTGCCGAGCAGGGAGATGCCCGTCGAGTACGAGTTGAAGCCGTACGTGTGCGCGCCCTTGACCGGGAGATCGGTGCCGCCGGCGCGGCCCTCGAAGATCTGGCCGCACTTGTCGACCAGGAAGTTGTAGCCGAGGTCGTTCCAGCCTTCGGTCTTCACGTGGTACGTCATGATGGCGCGGACCATCGCGGCCGAGTCGCCGCAGCTGTAGTTGTTCGTGTCGACGGTGTGGTGGATGAAGACGGCCTGCACCTTGTCGATGTACTCGGGCGGATCCTCCACCAGCGACTCGTCGGCGCCCCACTGGGCGCGGCTGATGATCGGCGGCCGGTTGACGGTCGACGGCGGCGCGGTGGGTACGGGGGTGGGGGTGGGGGTGACCGTGTCCGTGGGGGTGGCCGTTGCGGTACCCGTCGGAGTGCCTGTGGCCGTCTCCGTGGGGGTGCCGGTGGCGGTCTCCGTGGGTGCGGCGGTCTCCGTGGCCGACGGCGTTGCGGCATCGGTCGGCGTCGCGGTGTCCGTGGGAGCGTCGGCGGTGTCCGACGGGGTGGGGGTCGGGGTGCCCTCCACGGCGAACGCCGCGTTCTCCGGACCGCTGGGCGCGAGGGTCGCCTCCGCCGGGTTCTTGGACTCGGCCCTGCTGACCCCCGGGTCGACCATGTGCAGCTTCAGGTTCTTCGGCAGTGCCTTGCCCGGCCGGCCCGACCCGACCTTCACCTGCACGGCGTCCGAAGCCCCGACCCACATCGGCTCGGTGGCCCGGCGCGCGGCTGCCTGCTCCTGCCCGTCGGGCCCGTCGGCCGAGACCTCCAGCTCGCGCCAGGGCGACCACTTGCCGGTCCCGGCAGCCCGCGTACGCACTTCGGCGGTGCCGTCGACCTTGGCCGCGCCGTCCCAGCCGATGCCGACCATCGAGAACGGTGCGGTGCTCGTGGTCGGCAATTGCCGCTCCGTGGCCGTGCCGCCGCCAATCGCGAGCGACCGCAGCTTCGCCGGTCGAACCTCCGGCCCCTTCGGTCCGGCCGGGCCGTCGGACGGGTTGGCTATCGCCACCGTCACCACTCCGGCCCCACCGAGAACGACAGCGCCGACAGTCAGCCAGGCGCGGCGTTTCAGGCTCATCGGTCTGTACGCATGCGACGTGCGCGGGCTCAAATGCCCCACCCCTCAGAGAAGTTTGCTTGAGGCACACCCGTCACATGGGCAGCCTGGTATACCCAGCGCACCCTGGAATCGAAACGTCACACGGGTCGGTGAAGTGTGCTGCGAGTCACATGGCTTGGAGGGCTCTTGAGGCTTCCGGGCATCGGGTGCGCCCCTCCTGAGTGCGCTTCACGTCTGCCCCGGCGGCGACAGGCTCCGTGAGCGCATTCAGCGTTGCGAAACCCCTTGCTGTGACATTTCTGTGCGTTGTCACGCAGAAGTAGTAGAGAGGCTCGCGGGCCCGGGGGCATGGGCACCGTGAGCGGTGTCGGGGCGGTGCGCGTCTGGCGCAGTCGGTCGAAGAGGAAAGTGTGACCAAGGGCGGGGAACAGCACCGCGGGCAAGTGAACGACGCCGAGCTCGGCGCAGCGGTGGAGCGGGCCCAGCAGGGGGACGAGGAAGCTTTCGCGGTGGCGTACCGGCTGGTCCATCCCGGGCTGCTCGGCTACGTACGGGGGCTGGTCGGCGAGGACGGAGAGGACGTGGCCTCCGACGCCTGGCTGGAGATCTCCCGCGATCTCGGGCGGTTCCGCGGAGACGGGGCCGGGTTCCGCGGCTGGACCGCGACGATCGCCCGGCACCGGGCGCTGGACCATCTGCGCAGACAGAAGCGGCGGCCGCGCACCGCACTTCTGGATCAGGACGTCTTCGAGCTGCCCAGTGGTCATGACACGGCCGCGGCCGCTCTGGAAACGCTTTCCACCGAGCAGGCGCTCGCGCTCATCGGACAATTGCCGCGGGAGCAGGCGGAGGCCGTTCTGCTGCGCGTCGTGGTCGGCCTCGACGGCCCCGCGACGGCGCGCGTGCTCGGCAAGCGAGCCGGGGCCGTACGCACCTCCGCCTACCGTGGGCTGAAGAGACTGGCCGAGCACATGTCCTCAGCAAGGCCGGGCACTGTGACGTCTGCGGCGCGCCGCACGCTGAGAGATGAGACATGAGAGATGAATTGCAGCGGGCGACCGCAATGCCGGTAACTCCTGAAGTGGCCGCCTTGCTGACGGCGGCGCAGCGCGTGGGGCAAGCAGACCCCGCTGCCGAGAAGCGGGCGCTCGATGCGTTCCGGGCGGCGCGCGACGAAGGCGTACACGCACCTGTGTCGCCGCTGCGGCGCCGTCGGCGCGACGACTGGCGTCCGGTCGAGCCGCGGCGCGGAGTGCGCTCGGTCCGGGCCATGGTCGCCGGCCTCGTGGCGGTGGCGGCGCTGGGCGGGGTCGCGGTGGCCGCCGGTTCGGGGGCGATGCCGGGACCGTTCGGTGAAGGCGGCCACGACCGGCCGCACCCCGCACTGCCCGCGAGCAGTGAGCCGGCCACGTCCGGCGGCAGTCATGGCGGCACGCCGACGCCGCGCGCGGACCGTACGCAGCAAGGACCGACGGGCACCCCGGCCACCGGGCGTGCTTCCAGCCACCCCGGCCAGGCGCAGGACGACACGGCGCGGTGCCGTGCGTACCACCAGGTGCAGGAAAGCGGGAAGGCCGTGGACGCGACGGCCTTCCGCCGGCTGGCGTCGGCGGCCGGTGGCGCGTCGGCGGTGCCGGGCTACTGCGACGGACTTCTCGCTGCTCGGGCATCGAAGGCGAAGAACGGGACCGACCAGGGGGAGAAGCCGGAACCTGCCCCGGCGGACCCGGAAGCGGCGAAGGGAACCGGGAACGGCGAACGGGGCAATTCCGACGCGCGCTGAGCCCGGGCCGGTCGGTGCGGACGTGTGACATCGCGGCCTGCTGTGTGCCCCGCGCCCATCAGCGGGGCAGACACACCCTGTGATGCTTCGCCCGGACGGGTTCCTGCGCGACAGCTAATCCGGGACGCGGAACCGGCGAGCCGCCACCGCTCCCGGGTGCCCCGTCAATAAGGTCGCCCGGACTCGTACGTCCGGGATGGGTGTTGCCATGAAGCCGTCGATCTGCCTGTGCATGATCGTCAAGAACGAGGCCGACGTCATCGAGCGCTGCCTCGCCTCCGTGCGCTGCCTGATCGACACCTGGGTGATCTCCGACACCGGTTCGAGCGACGGCACACAGCAGCTGATCCGTACCGCACTTGACGGCGTCCCGGGCGAGCTCCACGAGGAGCCCTGGGTGGACTTCGGCCACAACCGGACCCTGAACATCAGGCACGCCCACGCCAAGGCCGACTATCTGCTCCTCCTCGACGCCGATCTGGTGGTCCGCAGGGAGGGGGCGCTGCCCCCGCTGAACGCCGACTCGTACCTGCTGCGGCACGAAGGCGCGACCGAGTACCGCGTCAAGCGTCTGGTACGCGGCGATATCGCCTGGCGGTACGAAGGCGTCACCCATGAGTACCTCACCTCCGACCAGCGCGACGACCAGCAGACTCTCGACGCGCTCGTCATCGAGGACTACGCCGACGGGGGATCGCGGCACAACAAGTTCGAGCGGGACGCACGTCTGCTCGGTGCCGAGCTCGAACGCGACCCCGATAACACCCGCACGGTCTTCTACCTGGCGCAGACCATGCGGGATCTCGGCGACAGGGACAAGGCGATCGCCCTGTACGAGCGCCGCGCGCGGATGGGTGGCTGGGGTGAGGAGGTGTACTACTCGCTGCTGCAGGCCGGGATCCTCAAGGCCGATGCCGACGACTGGCCGGCCGCCATGGACGCGCTCTCGCGCGCGTGGGAGTCGCGGCCGCAACGACTCGAAGCCTGCTACGAACTCTCCTCGCGGCTGCGCGGTCTCGGCCGCCACCGCGCCGCGCACGCGTTCGTCTGCGCCGGACTCGACCGGGAACCGCCGGACGACCTGCTGTTCATCCAGCCATGGGTGTACCGGTGGGGGCTGCTCTTCGAGTACTCGATCACCGCCTACTGGGTCGGCGACATCGACGGTTCGCTCAGGGCCTGCGACCGGCTCCTGCCGATGCCGGACCTCCCTGATGCCTATCGCAGGCAGACGCTCACCAACCGAGAGTTCGCCGAGCAGCGTCAGGCCACTCGCAACGCGTCATGGGCGTCGCCTCCGGACTGGCGGCGGGGCCCACACCTCAGTGACAACAATTGCAGCAGCTGCCACGCCTGACACATCACAGTCCGGGCGCAGTGGATCTTCGACGACCGATTGTCAGTGCCGGGCGGTTGACCGCGCCCTCCTTCTACGGGATCACCGAGGGCCCTGGCCCTGACCTCGATGGACGGCCCGTGTACGGCTGCGTCCAGCAGGCTCGACAGGGCACCTCCTAACGGGCGCCGTCCTCCCGGCGCCACGTCGCCACCGGGCCGGGGGCCCGGTCGTCCTGGGGGGTGACCCAGAAGGCCTTCCCGAGCTCGGCGCTGAACTGGGCGCCCGTCCGTCCGTCGCCGGACGACCGGCCGGTCAATCGCCGCCCGATCCATGGAACCAGATGCCGGCGCGCGAAGCGGAGGTCGTCGACGCGCCGCGTCGTCCACCGCGGAGGTACGGCGGCCGGGAGCGGCGTCTGCCAGTCGTTCTCGGCCGCAAGACCCAGCGTCTGCCAGACCGCCTCGGCAACCCTGCGGTGTCCCTCGGCCGTCAGATGCAGCCGGTCGACGTCCCACAGCCGGGGATCGCCCAGCGTCGGAGCACCGTACAGATCGACGACCAGCGCGCCGTGGCGGTTCGCCAAATCGTCGACCAGGGTGAACAGCTCCTCCATACGCGGACGAAACCGCTCCATCACCGGGCCGTTGCGACCGGGGCTTCGCATCAGCACCAGCTTCTTGCACGACGGCGCGAGACGCTCCACGGCTTCTTCCAGCTGCCCGCGCACCATGCCCATGTCGCACTTCGGCCGCAGGGTGTCGTTGAGACCGCCGACGAGCGTGACGACATCCGCCTGCATGGCGACCGCCGCGTCGACCTGCTCGTCGACTATCTGACGTATCAGCTTTCCGCGTACGGCGAGATTCGCGTACCGGAACCCGGGAGAGCGGGTGGCGAGCCGGCCGGCGAGGACATCGGCCCAGCCGCCGTACGAACCGTCGGGCAGCAGGTCCGACATGCCCTCGGTGAAGGAGTCGCCGACCGCGACAAGACTGGTGTAGGAGGCATTCATTTCCATGGCGATGCGATCGTATCGCGGTGGGAATCCGGCCCCCTCCACGGAGACCGGACCGAGTCCGCCGGCCGTGGGCCGTGCGGCCGGCGCATACGTCTGCCGGCCGCACGGCCCACGCTCGCCCCGTCAGCGTCCTTGCGGCCGTCCCACGAGCTCGCGCAGGACATCCTCCATCGTGACCATTCCGGCCAGCTTGTCGTCCTCGTCGAGCACCACCGCCAGGTGCGTACGACTCCGTCGCAGTGCGGTCAGCACATCGTCGAGCGGTGTCGCGGCCCGTACCCGGGCGATCGGCCGCATCGCCGTCACCGGGAACGGCACATCGCGCGGCGTGGCATCCAGGGCGTCCTTCACATGGAGGTAGCCCAGGATCCGCTGCTCGCTGTCCATCACCGGGAAGCGAGAGAAACCCGACTCGTACGAGAGCCGTTCGAGCTCCTCGGGCGTCGTCCCGACCCGCGTGTACACCACCTGGTCGACCGGCAGCACCACATCCCGTACCGGGCGACGGCCCAGCTCCAGGGCGTGCCGCAGACGCTCGGCCGCTCGGTCGTCGACGAGCCCGGCATCCCCGGCGTCCTTCACGAGGCGGGCCAGTTCGTCGTCGGAGAACGTGGCGGACACCTCGTCCTTCGTCTCCACCCGCAGAAGTTTCAGCAGGGCGTTGGCGAAGGCATTCACCGTGAAGATCACCGGGCGCAACGTCCTGGCGAGGGTGACCAGCGGCGGACCGAGCAGCAGCGCGGTCCGTACCGGCTCCGCCAGCGCGATATTCTTCGGCACCATCTCGCCGATCAGCATGTGCAGATACGTCGCCACGGACAGCGCGATCACGAACGAGATCGGATGGACCAGTCCGTGCGGCACACCCACCACGTCGAAGACGGGCTCCAGCAGATGCGCGATGGCCGGTTCGGCGACGATACCGAGAACCAGCGTGCACAGCGTGATGCCCAGCTGCGCCGCCGCGAGCAGCGCCGACACATGCTCCAGACCCCAGATGACGCTCCGCGCCCGCCGGTTCCCGGCCTCGGCCTGAGGCTCGATCTGGCTGCGGCGTACGGAGATCAGCGCGAACTCCGCGCCGACGAAGAAGGCATTGACGACCAGGGTCAGCAGACCGATGAAGAGCTGGACGGCAGTCATCGTCCGTCCTCCGTCCCGTCGTCGGAGCCGGGCAGCGGTGCGTGCAGCAGCACCCGCGCGGCGCGGCGACCCGAGGCGTCCACCACATCGAGCCGCCAGCCCGCCAGTTCGACGGAGTCACCGAGGGCCGGGATCCGGCCCACCTCCGTGGCGATCAGTCCGGCGAGCGTCTCGTACGGTCCGTCCGGCACCCGGAGTCCGATGGTCCGCAGTTGGTCGGTGCGGGCGGCGCCGTCGGCCGACCAGAGGGTGCGCCCGTCGGCGTCCTCACCGGCCGCTGCCAGGTCCGGTGTCTCGTGCGGGTCGTGCTCGTCGCGCACCTCGCCGACGACCTCCTCCACGATGTCCTCCAGCGTGACGACTCCGGCCGTGCCGCCGTACTCGTCGATGACGACAGCCATCGCGACCTTGCCGGACAGCCGGTCGAGTAGCCGGTCCACGGTGAGGGTCTCCGGTACGAGCAGCGGCTCGCGCAGCATCTCCGACACGCGTGTGCGGCGCCTCTCCTCGGCCGGGATCGCCAGCACGTCCTTGATGTGTGCGACACCGACAACGGTGTCAAGGCTGCCCCGGTAGACGGGGAAGCGGGACAGCCCGGTGGCCCGGGTGGCGTTCGCGACGTCCTCGGCGGTCGCCTGCACCTCCAGCGCGGTGACCTGCACCCGTGGGGTCATCACATTCTCCGCGGTCAGATCCGCGAGATTGAGGGTGCGGACGAAGAGCTCCGCGGTGTCCGCCTCCAGCGCGCCCGCCTTCGCCGAGTGACGGGCCAGCGCCACCAGCTCCTGCGGGCTGCGGGCGGAGGCCAGCTCCTCGGCCGGTTCGAGACCGACGCGGCGCACGATCCGGTTGGCCGTGTTGTTGAGGTGACTGATGAAGGGCCGGAAGACCGCGGTGAAGGCCCGCTGCGGGGTGGCCACGGCCTTTGCCACGGCGAGCGGCGACGAGATCGCCCAGTTCTTCGGGACGAGTTCGCCGACCACCATCAGGAACACTGTGGACAGCGCCGTTCCCAGCACCAGCGCCACTGAGGACGACACACTCGGGGAGAGCCCGACCGCCTCCAGCGGACCGCGGATCAGTTTCGCGATCGACGGCTCGGAGATCATGCCGACGACGAGGTTGGTGACGGTGATGCCGAGCTGTGCGCCGGAGAGCTGGTAGGTGAGACTGCGCACCGCCTTCATGGCGCTCGCCGCGCCCCGCTCGCCCCGCTCCATCGCCCTTTGGAGCTGACCGCGCTCGATGGTGGTCAGGGAGAACTCGGCCGCGACGAAGGCACCGCAGGCGAGCGAGAGCAGTACCGCCACGAGCAGCAGGAGCACTTCGGTCATCGGTTCACCTCCGTCCCATGATCGGGCAGGGGCAGGAGGATCGCTCGATGTCGGCGATGTCGGCTACTACTGGGAGGCTCGCCCATGGGCGGACGCTCACACCTTTCGGGAGGATCGGTCGACGGTTTTCGGGAGGATCGGTCGACGGTGCACCCATAGTAAAGGGTCGGCAAAATTGCCCGCTGTGCGGGTGATCGTCGGCCCGGTCGGCCCCTTCAGGCCCGCAGGGGCTTGACCCAACGGCTCCATTGTGGCTGCGGCGCGTAGCCCGCAGCGCGCCACGCATGCTGCGCGAGGTCGTTGCGGTCCAGCACCATCGCATCGCCGCGTCGGCCGCCCAGCTGTACGAATCGTTCCTCCGCCGCCGCGAGCAGTGCGCCGCCCACACCCTGTCGGCGCTGATCGGGATGGACCGCGAGCCGGTACAGATGGCAGCGCCAGCCGTCGAAGCCCGCGATCACCGTTCCGACGAGTACGCCGCCCCGTTCCGCGAGGATCAGCGCCCCCGGATCGCGGGCAACCAGCCGTTCGATGCCGTCCCGGTCGTCACTGATGCTGGTGCCCTCCGCCGCCACCTTCCAGAAGGCGAGGACGGCGTCGAGGTCGGCCGGTGCCGCGGAGCGGACTGCGAGATCGTTCATGGAACCACCCCATCACCGGGCCCGCCGGACCGTCGAACGCATTCCACCATGCGGTCAGCTCCCGGCGAGTGCCTGGACGATCGGGCCGAATGCCTCCATATTCGGCTCCAGCACCGTCAGGTACGAGAAGCCGTACCGCTCCCGGCGCTCCCTCAGCTGTTCGGTGATCTCCCGCACGGTGCCCGTCGCGAGCAGCGGCAGTGCCAGGGCCTGGTCCTCGTCGAGGTGCGGCATCCTCGGCAGCACCTCGCGCACGGCCGCACGGCGGTCGTTGGTCGTCCGGACGAACTGGATGAGCAGATTCAGCTCGGCCGGGCTCTCCCGCCCGGCGGCGAACCGCCGGTAGGCGGCGACGCGCTCGTCGAGCTGCTCGGCGGTGAGGGGTACGAGCTGGCCGGTCCGGCCGCTCGCCGCCCCGGTGAACGCCACGATCTCCGCGAAACGGGCCGCCAGCCGCAGGACCCGGTCCCCGTTCCCACCGATCAGCAGCGGTGGTCTCGGGCTCTGCAGGGACCCCGGGATGTGGTTGTCGTCGCGCAGCAGCCGGTCCAGCTCCTCGACGGTACGTCGCAGATGGTCCACTCGTCCGCCGGGGGCGAGGAACTCGATGCCCGCCCGGTCGTGCTCCTCGCGTACGTATCCGGCCCCGATCCCCAGTTCCAGGCGCCCCTCGGTCAGCGAATCGAAACGGCCTCGCCATGACCTCTCCTCGCGCCGGGTTGATCGATGGGCAGGCCACATACTCTGCCGAGGGCGAGCGTTGTCCGTATGCCGAACCACTCCCCTTGCCGGTGCTAGCAATCCCGCGCTAGCGTGTTGATGTGCCCAAGACTCAGCTGAACGTACGAGTGGACGAGGCCACCGCCGAGGCTGCGCGGCAGCGCGCGCTGCAGAGGGGGATGAGCGTGAACCGCTACATAGAGGAGCTCGTCAAACAGGATGCAGGCGAAGTCGGACATACATTTGTCGAGGCCGCTGCCGACTTCATGAAGCAGTACGAGTCGGTCTTCGCCGAGGAGTTCGGCCCGGAGCGCAAAGGCACCCGTTGAACCTCCGGATCGACCTTTCCTGGCTGCTCATGGTCGCCGAGCACAAGACGCCCGGCGATCCGCAGGTCGTCGACTGGGGTGCGCTCGTCGCCGCGGTCGCCCGTCATGAGGCGGAGATCTTCGGCAGCCTTGTCTACAGCGACCCGCACATCAGGGCCGCAGCACTCCTGCAGTTGCTGCTCCATGTCCCCGCGCTGGAACACTCCAACGCGATGTTCGCCTCTGCCGTCGCCTACGGCTATCTCGTCGCCTCCGGGCTGAAGGTCATCACTTCGCCCGAGCAGGTCCGCGACCTGGCCCGGCTGGTCAAGGAGGGCAAGGCCGACGTCCGGGCCATCGCCGACGAGCTCCGCCAGTGGAGCCTATGACTCCTTTTGTGCGGGGTTCCGGGAAGGGGGCCTTCCGCGGTAAGCGGTAGCTAATGTCCGGCGCATGACACACATGCGGAACACGCGTGCGCGACGGATGACACTGGCGATTGTCGGCGCTGTGGCTGCCGTGGTGCTCGGCGTCGGCGGGGCCATGGCCGTCGGAGCGCCGGACAACGGCTCGGCCGATCCGACTCCTCTCCCCACCGAGACGTTCGACGGCGGCTCCGTCGGAGTCTCGGGCGGTACGGACGGCGGCAGCACCGATGGTGGTGGCACGGGCACGGACGGCGGCAGCGTGAGCGGTTCCGGGGGCGTGGATCCCAGCCCCACCCCGACCGATGCCCCGGACCCCACTGACAGCCCCGGCCCCCACTGACAGCCCCGGCCCCACCGACGGCCCCACCCCGTCTCCCACCGGCCCGGCGAGCATCGACGACCTGACGAAGCGCATCGACGACCTCGAGAAGAAGGTCGACCGGCTGCCCACCAAGAAGGAGCTGGCCGACGTACTGCGGGCGTTCGCGGACAAGCTGGAGCAGGAGGACTGACGCGTCAGTCCACCACGGTCGTCCGGCGGGCCACGCCCAGCACGCAGGCGGAGATGGGGAGCCGGATCCCCCTCGCCGGCAGCTTGACCCTGCGGTACTCCTCCACCACGAACCCGGCCTCCTTGATCGCGGCGAGCGTGTCCCGCGACGTATGACACCCACCGCACACCAGCGGCCACACCGTGCGGTCCAGTGCCCGCTGGGTCGCCGCCATGGCGCGGTCGTCGGCCCGTACATGCTCGAAGAAGCGCAGCTCCCCGCCGGGGCGCAGCACCCGCTGGATCTCCGCGAGTGACCGTTCCACATTCCGTACGGTGCACAGCACCAGTGACGCGACGGCCCCGTCGAACGCCTCGCTCTTCACCGGCAGCGCCTCTGCGGAAGCCGGTACGACATCCACCGGGATACCGGCACGCAGTGCGGACCGTACCGCCAACTGCCGCAGGCTCCGCTCAGGTTCGATCGCCACCACCTCGGACACGGCGGGCGGGTAGTGAGCGAAGTTCAGGCCATTCCCCGCGCCGATCTCGATGATGCGTCCGGACAGACCCGTGAGCAGATCCGCGCGGATGGCAGGCATGCCGGATCTGGTCTCCGCGACCACACTCATGCGGGCATAGACCCGGGCGAAGACCGGGTGGTGCACCGCGTCCTTCGGGATCTTCGTGCTCCGCAGGCGCATGACAGACCTCCTCGACAGGACCGGCTCCACCGGACCGCTCGGCGGGGCGGGCCGGGCCCGCCCCAAACCGACCGGGGAAGCGCGACCGGAGGCCCCGACCGGCACAGTACGGCTACTTTGATTCTCCCCCGTCCCGCGCCGCTCAGCCGCTCAGCCGACGTCCGGATTCCCGGTCGGCTCCGCTCTGCGGCTCAGCGGGCGGTCCGGATCCCGCCCAGCTCCGCCGTCAGCCAACTCGCGGCCCGGGCGCGGAAGTCGACGGGCGCCAGCGCCCCCGCCCCGGCCGGCACCACGCCCAGCAGCGGCGCGCCCGCCACTACCGGCAGATCGCCGAGATTGCAGCGCGCGGCCAGGTCCGGCTCGGCGGGCATGCTGCCCACCACCACCCCGAGGCACCCGAGCCCCCGCGCCCGCAGGGCCTCCGAGGTGAGCGCGGTCGTATTGAGTGTGCCGAGCCCGGCGGACGTCACGACCACAACCGGGGCAGCCAGCAGCCGGGCCGCGTCCGCGAGCGTGGCGCCTTCGGCGTCGAACCGTACGAGCAGCCCGCCCGCACCCTCGACCAGCACAAGATCGTGCTCGGCTGCGAGCTTCTCGGCCGCCTCCGCGATCTGTTCCGGGTGCACGGGCGGCATCCCCGCCCGCCGGGCGGCCGTGTCCGGCGCCAACGGCTCCGGGAACCTCGCCAGTTCGAGGCCGGTGACTGCCGCACCCGCCAGTCGACGCACCTCGAAGACGTCGCCCGGCTCCCCCGTCGCGACACCTGTCTGGGCAGGCTTGAGCACGGCCACCGAACGCCCGGCGGCGACCGCCACCGCGGCCACCGCCGCCGTGACGACCGTCTTGCCGATCTCTGTACCCGTGCCGCTCACTACCAGTACCGGCATCTCAGCCCTCCCGCGCTGCCGCGCACACCGCACGGCAGATGCGCGCCAGATCGTCGCCGCCGGTCACATACGGCGGCATCGTGTAGATCAGGTCCCGGAACGGGCGCAGCCACACGCCCTCGCGGACCGCAGCCTCGGTGGCCGCAGCCATGTTCACGTCGTGATCGAGCTGTACGACGCCGATGGCGCCCAGGACGCGTACGTCCCGCACACCCGCGATCGAACGCGCACCGGCAAGACCGTCCCGCAGCCCCGATTCCAGGCGCTTGACCTCCTGCTGCCAGTCCTGGCCGAGCAGCAGATCGATCGAGGCGAGGGCCACCGCGGCGGCCAGCGGGTTGCCCATGAACGTCGGCCCGTGCGCCAGCACCGGCACCTCGCCGCGCGAGATGCCCTCCGCCACCCGTGAGGTGCACAGCGTCGCTGCCATCGTCAGATAGCCGCCGGTCAGCGCCTTGCCGACACACATGACGTCGGGGGAGATCCCGGCGTGCCCGGCGGCGAACAGCTTCCCCGTGCGCCCGAAACCGCTGGCGATCTCGTCGAACACCAGCAGCACGTCATGCGCGTCGCATGCCCCGCGCAGCACCCGCAGATAGCCGGGGGAGTGGAACCGCATCCCGCCCGCACCCTGCACCACCGGCTCCACGATCACCGCGGCCAGCTCATCGGCATGCCGCGCGATCAGGTCCCGCAGATGCTGGACGTACACCTCATCCGGCTCTGCGTCGAAACCGCCCGGCGGTTCGTCGGCGAAGACCTGCCGGGGCAGCGCGCCCGACCACAGCCCGTGCATGCCGCCCTCGGGGTCGCACACCGACATCGGCTGCCAGGTGTCCCCGTGGTAGCCGCCGCGCCAGGTCAGCAGCCGTTTCTTCGCCGGCCGTCCGGTCGAGTGCCAGTACTGCAGGCACATCTTCACCGCGACCTCGACCGACACCGAACCGGAGTCGGCGAGGAAGACATGGCGCAGCGGCTCCGGTGTGATCTCGACGAGCCGTGCGGCCAGCCGCACGGCGGGCTCATGGGTGAGCCCGCCGAACATCACATGGCTCATCCGGTCCAGCTGGCCGCGTGCCGCCTCGTTGAGCACCGGATGGTTGTAGCCGTGCACCGCCGACCACCACGACGACATGCCGTCGATCAACTCGATCTGCCCATGGGCCGGTTCGGCGAGCCGGAGCCGTACCCCGGACGCGGATTCCACGATCAGCGGCTCCTGCCGGCCCGGCATCGGGCCGTACGGGTGCCAGACGTGGGCCCGGTCCAGGGTCCGCAACTCCGCGAGGGAGAGGGGGTCAGGCATTGGGGGCGAGATCCGTCCCCGCGCCGCGACGGCGGACCGCCACCAGATCCGTGCGCGCGGCCGGAGCCTCGGCCTCGACGGCCGCGGGCTCGTCGGCCATGTCACCGCAGGGCGCACAGCCCCCGGAGTGCCCGCCGCAACCGCTGCCGGCCTCCGGCTCGGCCCCCGCCTCCGTACGGTGCCGGGGCAGCGTCGTCGTGCCCGCGCCCTCCACCTCGAATCCGGCGTCCGCGATCATGTCCAGATCCGTCTGCCCTGCCTGGCCCTCGCTGGTCAGATAGTCGCCCAGGAAGATCGAGTTGACCAGGTGCAGCGCGAGCGGCTGCATGGAGCGCAGATGCACCTCGCGGCCGCCCGCGAGCCGGACCTCGGCATCCGGGCAGACGAACCGGACCATCGCGAGAATGCGCAGGCAGCGCTGCGGGGTGAGATTCCACTCCTTGGCGAGCGGCGTGCCCTCGAACGGGATCAGGAAGTTCACCGGAACCGAGTCCGGGTCCAGTTCGCGCAGCGAGAAGACGACATCGACCAGATCCGTGTCGCTCTCGCCCATCCCGGCGATCAGTCCGGAGCACGCGGAGAGCCCCGCCGCCTGCGCCTGCTGCACGGTCTCCACCCGGTCCGCATAGGTGTGGGTGGTGGTGATGTCCCCGTATGTCCCCTCGGACGTGTTGAGGTTGTGGTTGTACGCGTCGGCGCCCGCCGAGCGCAGCCGGCCGGCCTGCCCCTCGGAGAGCAGACCGAGGCAGGCGCACACCTCGACGCCCTGGTTCTGCTCCTTGATGGCCTCGATGGTCTGCGACACCCGGTCGACGTCCCGGTCGGTCGGACCACGGCCGCTTGCCACCAGGCAGACACGCTTCGCGCCGCCCGCCACCCCGGCGGCGGCGGCCTTCGATGCCTCGTCCGGTTTCAGCCAGGTGTACTTGAGGATCTCGGCCTTCGAGCCGAGCCGCTGGGAACAGTACGAGCAGTCCTCGGGGCAGAGCCCGGATTTGAGATTGACCAGATAGTTCAGCTTCACCCGTCGGCCGAACCACTGGCGGCGTACCTTTCCGGCCGCGGCCACCACTTCGAGCAGATCGTCGTCAGAGGTCGCCAGCACGGCGAGCGCTTCTTCGCGGGTCGGCAGCTCGCGCCGCAGCCCCTTGTCCACCAGCGTGTTCAGGAGGTCCATGGCGATGATCCTTGCCTACTCCACCGCCCGCAGCCAAGGAGGAACCGGACAACAGAGCCCGCAGAGGGTGTGTGTATTGCCACACCATGCCCGGCTGCGCCCCCGGTTAGGGTCTGTGAGCTGCCTACAAAAGGGACCGTCGCCATGCCCCTCGCCCCGTTCGACTGGATCGACGACGAGGCCCGCCGCCGTGCGGATGCCGGACTCGTCCGCACGCTCCGCCCCCGGCCCGCCGACCCGGAACTGCTGGACCTCGCGAGCAACGACTATCTGGGCCTCACCCGGCACCCTGAGGTGACCGCGGCCGCCGCCGAGGCCGCGCACCGGTGGGGTGCGGGCGCCACCGGCTCCCGGCTGGTCACCGGCTCCACCGCACTGCACGCCGAACTCGAACGTGAACTGGCCGCATTCTGCGGCTTCGAGGCAGCCCTGGTCCTCTCCTCCGGCTACGCGGCCAATCTCGCCGCGCTCACCGCCCTCACCGGCCGCGGCTCCCTGATCGTTTCCGACGCGGGCAACCACGCCTCCATCGTCGACGGCTGCCGGCTCTCCCGGGCCGAGACCGCCGTCGTACCGCATGCCGATCCCGAGGCCGTCGCCAAGGCGCTGCACGCGCACGACGGCCGTGCCCTGGCTGTCACCGACTCCGTCTTCTCCGTCGACGGCGACGCCGCACCGCTGCTCGAACTGGCCGACGTCTGCCATACGCAGGGGGCCGCGCTGCTCGTCGACGACGCGCACGGTCTGGGCGTGCTCGGGGACGGCGGGCGCGGCGCCCTCGCCGCCGCCGGTCTCGCCGGCGGCGAAGGCGTCGTAGCCACCGCCACCCTCTCCAAGTCCCTGGGCAGCCAGGGCGGAGCGGTCCTCGGACCGGCCGGGGTGATCGACCATCTGGTCAACACGGCCCGTACGTTCATCTTCGACACCGGGCTCGCACCGGCCGCCGCAGGCGCAGCTCTTGCAAGCCTGCGACTGCTGCGCCGCGAGCCGGAACGGGCGGGCAGGGCCCGGGCGGTCGCCACCGCCCTGTACGAACGACTGACCGCCGCGGGGCTGACCGCGGTTCGCCCCGACGCCGCCGTCGTTTCGGTCCGGGCGCCTTCGCCGGACGCGGCGGTGCGCTGGGCGGCCGACTGCCGCACGGCCGGGATCGTGGTGGGTTGCTTCCGCCCGCCGTCGGTCCCGGACGGCATCTCGCGGCTGCGGCTCACCGCCCGTGCCGATCTGACGGAGGCGCAGATCACGAACGCGGTGGAGACCGTCCTGCGGACCGCTCCGGCAGCCTGACCGGAGCCGCGACCCGGCCGGTCAGCCCGCCGAGCCGTCGGCCAGGCCGGAGACGAACGACTTCCAGGCCGCCGCGGAGAACCGCAGCGGGGGCCTGGACACGTCCTTGGAGTCCCGCACGGCAAGCCGTTCCGGACCGAACAGCGCGGCTTCCACGCAGTTGTTCATCCCCGTGCTGCGGCTGCTGCGCCGCCACTGTAAGGCGTGCTCTGCGAGGCAATCGGACATCGGGCCCCCTCGGGCAGTCTGAGGTTCCTAGCCGTCGCGGTCGATCGCGGCGATCAGGTCCAACGAGTGCTCCGGCGACAGCGCGTGTGCCTGCATCGTGCAGAAGGCCGAGCTGTACGCCTCAAGGTCTTCTTTCCGTTCCAGGTAGAGGCTACTCGTCAAGTGGTCGAGAACAACCACATCCAGATCAGAAGTGTTCGGAAAGGAGAAGATAACGAAAGGTCCGGTGAGGCCCATATACCCACCTACCGCGAACGGCAGCAACTGCAGTTGTACGTGGCGAAGTTGAGAAACCCGGATCAGATGGCGCAACTGATTGCGCATCACCTGGCGCCCGCCGACCTCGCGCCGCAGCACCGCCTCGTCGAGCACCGCGGTCAGCCGCAGCGGCGGATCGGTCCGCAGCACCCCCTGCCGGGCGAGCCGCACCTCCACCAGCGAGTCCAGCTGGCCGGCGGGCAGCCCGTCCAGCGACGCACGGGTGACCGCACGCGCGTAGTCGGCGGTCTGCAGGAGCCCGGGCACCACCGAGGTCTCCAGCGTGCGGGCGGTTCTGGCCTGGGACTCCAGACTGATGAAGTCCCGGTACTGGGGCGGGATGAGACCGCGGTAGGCGTGCCACCAACCGGTTCCGCCGCCGCCCGCCGAACCCGCGAGCGTCTCCAGGAGCGTCCGTAACTGCAGGTCGTCCACGCCGTAGGCATCCAGCAGCCGGCCCACATCGGCCGGTTTCACACCACTGGTACCGGTCTCGATCCGGCTCACCTTCGACTGATGCCAGCCGACCAGCCGTGCCGCGTCACGACTCGTCAGTCCGGACGTGTGGCGCAGACTCCGCAGCTCCTCCCCGAGCTTGCGGCGCCGCACCGCGGGGCCGTGCTGCATCCGCGGCCTCCCTCCCTCTCGTGCCGAGGGGCCAGTGTGCCGCCCATGCGCGGTATTCCGGGCCAGAGTTCACCGCTTCGAGCGACAGATATATGCATATCTTGGTGGATCGCCGTCACGGAGGGCAGCATCAGTGGCACTCTGGCGCGAAGCGCATCCCGGGCCGATCACGGGTCGGTCCGGGCGGGAAAAGGACGGCTCGCCATGGCAGACCATCAAGAAGCAAGTGTCACTCTGCCGAGCGAGCCGCTCTCGGTCTCCTCGGCCCGGAGATACGTGGCCAAGGTGCTCGCCGACTGGGGTCTTCCCGATGACACGGAGATCGCCGACACCATCCGGCTCATCGTCTCCGAGCTCACGACCAACGCTGTCCAGCACACCTTCGGCCAGTCGCCCACCTTCACCGTGGACCTGCGGCTGGAGCGGGAGGAACAGCTGCATCTCGGGGTGACGGACAGTCACCCCCGGTGGCCCCAACGACTGCCCGCCGCCGTGCGGCAGGACAACGGGCGCGGCATGGTGATCATCCGCTGTCTGGCCAAGGAGTGCGGTGGACGGCTCACGGTCACGCCGACCGCCGAGGGAGGCAAGACCGTGTGGATCGCGCTCCCCTGGTCGGTCACCGTCCAGACGTGACCACCGTCCCCGCCGGACCTGAACTCGGGCCGGGCCCGGACTTCGCGTCGTCGGCAGCCGGCCGTCGGGTGCGTCGCCGTCCGTCGCGACGCATGGTCACTGCACCGCAGCAGCCCGCCCGAAGCCGCCGCGCAGCAGCGCGCACAGCGTGGCAGCCGCTCCACTCGCCCCGTCGCCGTGGTGCAACACCGAGGTGGTCCGCCGGAGAGCTGCGGGTTCCAGCCGCCGCACGGACAGCGGCGTCGGCGACATCGCGGCGACCATCTCAGGCACCACCGCCACCCCGTTCCCCGCACGCCGGCTCATAGGCATGGGTCAGCGCGAGATCGACGTCGCCCGAGGTCACCGCGGCGATCCCCTCGGGCGGCTGGGGTCGCCGCGGGGATGGTGGCGCTGCCGGGTGCCGACTTCACCGTGGTCGTACGGAACGCTCTCGCCTCACGCGCGGCCGGGGCGGCCACGGCGCTCGGCGTCGCCGGGGGCTGCTCGTCCGCGCCGCGCCGGTCGTCGCCGGGCTCGCGGCGGTGCTGGTCACCGGCCCCCTGCTGCGCTGACCGGCGGAGGTGACCGGCAGCCGAAAGGCGGAGCAGACGGAAGAGACGGAAGTCAGCGGACCCGTCCGTACCAGACGCTCCTCGTCCAGATCTTCTCCAGCCGCACCACGGCACCGCTTTTCGGCGAGTGCCAGATCCTGCCCTTACCGGCGTAGATCCCCACGTGGTAGACGCTGCGCCCCCAGTGGAAGAAGACCAGATCGCCGCGTCGCCGCTGCGAGGCCGAGATGTGCCGGGTCTTGTTGTACTGCTGCTGGGCCGTGCGGGGGAGCTTCTTGCCCACCTTCTTGAAGGCGAACATCGTCAGGCCCGAACAGTCGAAACGGTGGGGGCCCGTGGCCCCGTACCGGTACGGCGATCCCTTCTTCGACGCGGCGATCTTGAGCGCCTTCGTGGAATGAGTCGCGGCCTGGGCGTCGGTCACGACGCCGGGGGCGATCACGGAGCCGCCGACGGCGGCGAGCGTCAGAACCGTGGCCGTACCGGCCCGGGTGAGCAGAGACGGGACGTGAACCTGCGCAGTCATGCGCAACCCTTCGTCAGCCGCCTGTGAAGGATGACCTGTCGGGTTCGGGCTGGCGAAGTTGCCCGGCCGCACTTGGCGGCTTCACCCCGAGGGTCGACCGGATGCCCGGTCGACCCGTTGTGCTCGGGTCCTCCACTCCTGCCGATCCACTTCTGTCGACCAGGCATCCGGGCGGCGGCAGGACTCGGCGTCCGCCCGGACCGCCCCGCCGCGGTGGCGGGGGCTTGTCGTCCCACGGATCTTGACTCACCGAGTGCCGGATTTCCGAGGATATTGAGCGATATGGGAAATTCGTCGCTATTCGCCCATCCGGGTGGGTGCGGTCGTTCCGTGAACCCGGCCGGTCGCCCCGACCGGTCCCGTACCAGCGGCGGAGCAGCAGACTCCGTTCACCGGCCATGCCGAAAGCGCAAGTTGAGCCGTCCCTCGCGCGGGGGATCTCCTACGCCGAACGAGCGAGGAATTTTGATCAGCCCGCCGGGCGTGTCGCGGAAGGGGGTTGATCAACTCGTCTGGGCAGGGGGCACGGTGACCCGTCGGGCCCGCTGCTCCCCGTCCAACACGCGAAGCGCCCGCGCCAAGGTGGCGGCGTGGATCTGTGCCTCACCGCGCTCGTGCATCAAGGCGAGTGCGTCCCGCAGGGCGCGCGCCCGCGAGGCGAGTGCTTGTGCCGCGCACAACGCGCCGTAGGTGTCGCTGCCGTGGGCGGGGTTGATCCGGCCCACCTGGTCGAGCACTTCCAGATAACAGTCGATGAACTCGCCCTCGGCGCGCGTCAGTGCGGGCAGCGGCGGGAACTCCGGTGGCTGCATCGGGTGTTCACCTCGCGCCGTTCGGCGGGAGCGACGTCTTGCGGTTCTCCAGAACGTGGTCCACCAGGCCGTACGCCTTGGCGCCCGGGGCATCGAGGATGAGATCGCGCTCGATGTCCGCGGCGATCCGTTCGGCAGTGCGCCCGGTGTGACGGGCCAGCAGGTGGGTGAGCTGCTCACGCATGCGGACCAGTTCCCGCGCCTCGATCTCCAGATCGGACGGCTGGCCCTGCAGCGGCTCGGGAAGCGCGGGCTGCTGCACGACGACCCTGGCCCCGGGGAGGGCGTGCCGCCGGCCGGGGGCGCCCGCGGCGAGCAGCAGGACCGCGCTGGAACCGGCCTGTCCGAGGCAGAAGGTCTCCATCTCGCAGGTGAGGTACTCCATCGTGTCGTAGATCGCTGCCATGGCGTCGAACGAGCCGCCGGGGGAGTTGATGTAGAGGGAGATGGGGCGGTCGGGTGCGGCGTGTTCCAGGTACATGAACTGCGCGATCAGGTCGGTGGCGGCGGTGTCGTCGACCGGGGTGCCGAGGAAGACGATCCGCTCGGCGAGCAGCTTGGAGTACGGGTCGAGGGTGCGGGTCCCGTCGGTCGTGCGCTCGGTGAACTCGGGCAGTACGTAACGGGCGGCAGGGCGGAACATGGTGAAGGCTCTCCTCCGGTGTCTGCGTCTGCGTGTGGCCTGCGCAAGTGTCTGTAAAAAATGTACAGGACGTACAGAAGGTTATGATGGGGACTATGGCCTACGAGATTCCGGTGACGCAAGCCCGAGCTGAGCTAGCCGAACTGATCAACCGCGTCGTCTACGGCGGCGAGCGAGTCGTGGTGACGCGGCACGGCAAGCCGCTGGTGGCGCTCGTTTCGGCCGCTGACCTGGAGCGACTCGAGAAGGAAGAGGCGGCTGCCGAGGAGCAGGTGATCAGTTCGGTCTCCTCGATCGGCTCCGCCGCGTCCGCTCCGGGCGAACGGCGACGCTTCGGCATTGCGGCCGAACACCGGGGACAGCGCGAGCCGGGCAACTGACGGCCGGTACACCCGCGGTGCGGTCGCCGGGTACCCCTGCCGCGACGCCACCGCGCAGACCCCGGCGGCGCCGCGCCCCGTAACGGCGCGGCTTCGGAGGGGCGCTCAGCCCGCCGGCGCAGGCGACGGCTCCGGGGTGCCGGGTGCGGGAGCCGTTGCCGCGGGCGTCCGGCGTCGGCCGCCCACGAGGACCGCGGTCAGTCCGGCCGCTGCCCACAGGCCGAGCGTCAACCCCGCGCCGCCTGCCGCACTGCCGTCGAAGAAGGCGACCGACCGCAGCAGTGACCCGCCCGCGCCCGGAGGCAGCAACTGCCCGATGGCGCCGACCGGCCGGGGCAGCAGTTCGGGTGCGCTGGTGACGCCGGAGAACGGGTTGCCCAGCAGCACCATCAGCAGGGCGCCGAGCCCCACTCCGGCCGGTCCGATCAGCGCGGCAAGCCCGGCCACGGTGGCGCCGATGGCCGGCACGGTGAGCCCGAGCACCCGGCCTCGGTCCACAAGTCGCCCGTGATCGCCCCGAGCCAGCTGTCCGTGAGGGCCGCGGAGGCGGTCAGCAGCTGCGGGCCCTTCGGTGTGATCACGACCGCGCCGTATACGACCCGGTCCCCGGTCGCGGTACGGGCCGCGGCCTCGTCGCCGAAGCGGTGGATCTCGTAGGCATCCCCGTGCTGCTCGAACTGCTGCTGGAGCCTGTCGGCGGCCGGTGCGGAGCCCGGGAAAGCGGTCCGGGTCAGCTCGCCGCCCGCCCCTGATGCGCTGATCGGCCGTGTGACGCGGACGCTGTTCGGTGCCGAGGGCCGCGGAATGGACCGACGGGTCCATGCCGGACTGATCGTGCAGGTGTGGTCCGAGACCCTGCGCAGTGAGCGGCCGGCCGCCACCCTCGGCGAGGCGTACGGAGGGCTGCGGCTGGCCCGGGCCGAGCTGGTCGAGGTCTACCGTGAGGCCGGCATGCCGGCCGTCGACGTGCCGGCCGACCATGTGGCCCGCACTCTGATCGCCACCGCCCAGGGGTTCATCGCCCAGCTGGCGATGTTCGGGGACACCGCGCCCGAGGTGCTGGAGAACGGCCTGCGCGGCCTGATGTCCATGGACCTGTAAAAGGTCAGTTAACGCGCCGGAAAAACTTCCGCCCTAACGTGCAATACCTCGCCGTGAGACACCGGCTCTGAGTTCAACAGTCTGTTGAGCGCAGTTAATGTCTCGCTGCGCCCAGGACCGGTACTGGGCGGACGACTGTGAGGTGGAAGCGTTGCAACTGACCCCGCACGAGCAAGAACGCCTGCTCATCCATGTGGCCGCCGACGTGGCGGAGAAGCGTCGGGCACGTGGACTGCGACTCAACCACCCCGAGGCGGTGGCGCTGATCACCGCGCATCTGCTGGAGGGCGCCCGCGACGGCCGTACGGTCTCCGAACTGATGGCGTCCGGGCGGAAGGTACTCACCCGCGACGACGTCATGGACGGGATCCCCGAGATGATCCACGACGTCCAGGTCGAGGCCACCTTCCCGGACGGCACCAAGCTCGTCACCGTCCATGATCCGATCGTCTGACGGGCGCCGCCGATGATCCCCGGAGAGATCCTTCACTCGGACGGGCCCGTGCCGCTCAACGCGGGCCGCCCGGTCACTCGCCTCACCGTCCTCAACGCCGCGGACCGGCCCGTCCAGGTCGGCTCGCACTACCACTTCGCCGAGGCCAACCCCGGCCTCGAATTCGACCGTCCGGCCGCCCACGGCCTGCGGCTGAACATCGCCGCCGGGACCGCGGTCCGCTTCGAGCCCGGCATCCCCGTCGACATCGAACTCGTGCCCCTCGCCGGACGGCGCATCGTCCCGGGCCTGCGCGGCGAAACCGGAGGTGCCCTCGATGGCTGAACTCAACCGCGCCGTGTACGCCGATCTGTTCGGGCCCACCACCGGCGACCGCATCCGGCTCGCCGACACCGATCTGCTCGTCGAGATCGAGGAGGACCGCTCCGGCGGCCCCGGACTCGCCGGCGACGAGGCGGTGTTCGGCGGTGGGAAGGTGATCCGCGAGTCGATGGGCCAGGCACGCACCACCCGGGCCGAAGGGGCTCCCGACACCGTCATCACCGGCGCCGTCATCATCGACCACTGGGGCATCGTCAAGGCGGACATCGGCATCCGCGACGGCCGGATCACGGGCATCGGCAAGGCCGGCAACCCGGACACGATGGACGGCGTCCACCCCGATCTCGTCATCGGCCCGGAGACCGAAATCATCGCGGGTAACGGCAAGTTCGTGACGGCCGGCGCCGTGGACGCTCACGTCCACTTCATCTCGCCGACCATCGTCGACCAGGCGCTCTCCGCCGGTGTCACCACGCTCGTCGGCGGCGGCACCGGACCGGCCGAGGGTACGAAGGCCACCACGGTCACCCCGGGCGCCTGGCACCTCGCCCGGATGTTCGATTCCCTGGAGGCCTACCCCGTCAACATCGGACTGCTCGGCAAGGGCAACACGATGTCCGGCGATGCTCTGCGGGCCCAACTGCGCGGCGGCGCGCTCGGATTCAAGATCCATGAGGACTGGGGGGCCACCCCGGCCGTCATCGATGCCTGTCTGAACGTGTGCGAGGAGAGCGGCGCTCAGCTCGCCATCCACACGGACACTCTCAACGAGGCCGGTTTCGTCGCCGACACGCTCGCCGCGATCGCCGGCCGCTCCATCCACGCGTACCACACCGAAGGCGCCGGCGGCGGGCACGCACCGGACATCATCGCCGTGGTCTCGGAGCCGTACATCCTGCCCAGCTCCACCAACCCCACCCGGCCGCACACCGTCAACACCATCGAGGAACACCTCGACATGCTGATGGTCTGTCACCACCTCAACCCGGCCGTCCCGGAGGACCTGGCGTTCGCCGAGTCGCGGATCCGGCCGTCCACCATCGCCGCCGAGGACATCCTCCACGACCTCGGAGCGATCTCGATCATCTCCTCCGACTCCCAGGCGATGGGCCGCGTCGGCGAGGTCGTTCTGCGCACCTGGCAGACCGCCCATGTGATGAAGAAGCGCCGCGGCCCCCTGCCCGGCGACGGGCGGGCCGACAATCACCGGGTGCGTCGCTATGTCGCCAAATACACCATCAACCCGGCCGTCGCCCAGGGCCTCGACCAGGAGATCGGTTCCGTCGAGACCGGCAAACTCGCGGACCTGGTGCTGTGGGACCCGGCCTTCTTCGGGGTCAAGCCACAGACCGTCATCAAGGGCGGACAGATCGCATACGCGCAGATGGGTGACGCCAACGCGTCCATCCCCACCCCGCAGCCGGTGATGCCCCGGCCGATGTTCGGCGCACTCGGCCGGGCGCCCGCCGCCAACTCGTTCAACTTCGTGGCGAGCGCGGCCATCGAGGACGGGCTGCCGGAACGCCTCGGACTCGGCAAACGGTTCGTGCCCATCACCAGCACCCGGGGGGTCACCAAGGCGGACATGCGCGAGAACGACGCGCTGCCGCGGGTCCAGGTCGATTCCGACAGCTTCGCCGTGACTATCGACGGCGAACCGGTCGAACCCGCACCCGCCGCCGAACTCCCCATGGCCCAGCGCTACTTCCTCTTCTGAAACAGGCCATGTGATGAGCCGCGCAGCACTGCTCGTCCTCGCCGACGGCCGGTTCCCCGCCGGGGGTCACGCCCACTCCGGTGGCGCCGAACCGGCCGTCGCGGCAGGACGCATCCGTAACGCCGAGGACCTCGCCGCTTTCTGCCGAGGCCGCCTGCACACCACCGGACTCACCTCCGCGGCACTCGCCGCGGCGGCCGCCCACGGCCTCGACCCGCTCGCGCTCGACGAGGCCGCCGATGCCCGCACCCCGTCACCCGCGCTGCGCGCGGTCGCGCGCAGGCTCGGCCGTCAGCTGATGCGGGCCGCCCGTGCCACCTGGCCCAGCCCCGAACTCGCCGCGCTCGCGGAGGCCCGGCCGCGCGGCGCCCACCAGCCCGTGGTGCTCGGCCTCACCGCACGCGCGGCGGGTCTCGGACCCGAGGACGCGGCGCACTGCGTCGCGTACGAAACGGTCAGCGGACCGGCCACCGCGGTGGTCCGGCTGCTCTCCCTGAACCCCTTCGAGGCCACCGCCGTCCTCGCCCGCCTCGCACCCGAACTCGACCGGGTCGCGGAACAGGCCGCCGCCGCCGTGCACCAGGGCATCGACGCGCTGCCCGCAGCCTCCGCACCGCTGCTCGACATCACCGCCGAGGCGCACGCCGCCTGGCCGGTCCGCCTGTTCGCCTCATAGGACCACTCGCACCGCACCCCTCAGGAGCCGCACCCCATGCACCTCGGCCACTCCCACGGCGGCCCGGCCGCCATCAGCGCCGACGCCGCACGCCCCGACGGCACCCGCCGCGCCCTGCGCATTGGGCTCGGCGGACCGGTCGGCTCCGGCAAGACGGCGACCGTCGCAGCGCTCTGCCGCACGCTGCGCGACGAGCTGTCCATCGCCGTCGTCACCAATGACATCTACACCCGCGAGGACGCCGCGTTCCTGCTGCGCAACGCCGTGCTGCCGCCCGAGCGCATCCAGGCCGTCGAGACCGGCGCCTGCCCGCACACCGCCATCCGCGACGACATCTCCGCCAACCTCGAAGCCGTCGAGGACCTGGAGGACACCGTCGGCCCCCTCGATCTGATCCTCGTCGAGTCCGGCGGCGACAACCTCACCGCGACCTTCTCCAAAGGCCTGGTCGACGCTCAGATCTTCGTCATCGACGTGGCGGGCGGCGACGACATCCCACGCAAGGGCGGACCCGGTGTCACCACCTCCGACCTCCTCGTGATCAACAAGACCGACCTCGCCCCGTACGTCGGCTCCGATCTGGACCGGATGGCCCTGGACGCCGCGGAGCAGCGCGGCACACTCCCCGTCGTCTTCACCTCCCTCACCTCTGGTGAGGGCGTCACGCCCGTCGCGGAGTGGGTGCGGGCGCAGCTCGCCGCCTGGACCGCATGAGCGTCCGCGCGACCGCCCGGATCGCCGCCGTCCCCGATGGCCGCGGCGCCACGGCTCTCCCCGTCCTCGAGAGCGACGGGCCGCTCGCCCTGCGCCGGACCAGGGCCACCGTCGCACCGTGCGCCCGGGTCACCGTAGTCGGCGCGATGAGCGCACCGCTGGGCGGCGACCGCCTCGCCATCGAAGCACGGATCGAGGACGGCGCCCGGCTCACCGTGGACTCCGCGGCGGCGACAGTGGCGCTGCCCGGCCCCGGACCGGAGGTCCAACCAGCCACATACGACATCGAGCTGCAGGTGGGGGACGGGGCTGAGCTCAACTGGCTTCCGGAGCAGCTCATTTCCGCGAACGGCAGCGAGCTGCGCATGACCACCAGGGTCGAACTCGCAGCGACCGCACGGCTGGTGCTGCGCGAGGAACTGATCCTAGGCCGCCACGGCGAGGCCCCCGGCACGCTCACCAGCCGCCTCACCGTCCACCGGGCCGGTCGCCCGCTGCTCGATCAGCAAGTGGCGTACGGGCCGGGGGCACCCGGTGGCTGGGACGGTGGCGCCGTGCTCGGCGGACATCATGCGGTCGGCCAACTCCTCGTCGTGGAACCGGCATTCGAGGACAAGTGCCCCGCTACGAGGCTGCTGGGGCCGACCGCCGTGCTCACCCGGCTTGTCGGCCCCGCGGTGCTGGTGACCGCCGTGGCCCCCGACGCGCGACTGTTGCGCATCGTTCTGGACGGTGCGCTGGACGAGGTACTGGGCGGCTGACGCGGATGCGCACCGCTCAGCGGGACACGGGTGTCCGGTTATCGATTCGGTAAAGAAGTGCGTGTACGGCCTGTTCTCAGGAACCCCACAGGCGACAGGATCCGCGGGAGGTCTCGATGTGAACAGCGCTGCCAATCGCGGCGCTGCAGACAATGGGGGAGGTTCCACTTGAGACGCACAGCAGTGCTCGGCTCGGCCGGCACTCTGATCGCGGGCACGCTCATAGCGGGCGCGATAGCCGCACCGACGGCCACAGCCGACGGCCGCCACCACAGCGGTTCGGAGGCGCGCGGCGTCCAGATCGCGGCCGCACGGGCGGCCCACACCGGTATCGACTGGAAGGACTGCCCGGCCGACTGGGCCCTGGCCACTCCGATCCAGTGCGGCTGGGTGACCGTACCGCTCGACTACGCCAAGCCCCACGGCAAGCAGATCAAGCTCGCCGTCGACCGGCACGTCAGCACCGGTACGAAGGAGGAGCGGCAGGGCGCGCTGCTCTACAACCCGGGCGGTCCCGGCGGCTCCGGGCTGCGGTTCCCCACCCGGATCACCAACAAGAACCCGCTGTGGACGAAGGCCGCGAAGGCGTACGACTTCGTCGGCTTCGATCCCCGCGGTGTCGGCCACTCGGCGCCGATCTCCTGCGTCGACCCGCAGGAGTTCGTGAAGGCCCCGAAGGCCGACCCGGTACCCGACAGCGAGGCCGACAAGCGCGCCCAGCGCAAGCTCGCCGCCGAGTACGCGGACGGCTGCGCCGAGCGCAGCGGCGACATGCTGCCGCACATGACCACGCCGAACACCGCGCGCGACCTGGATGTCATCCGCGCCGCGCTCGGTGAGAAGAAGCTCAACTTCCTGGGCGTCTCCTACGGCACCTACCTGGGGGCGGTCTACGGCACGCTGTTCCCGGACCACGTCCGGCGCATGGTCGTCGACAGCGTCGTCAACCCGGCGAAGGACAACATCTGGTACGAGGCCAACCTCAACCAGGACATCGCCTTCCAGCAGCGCTGGGACGACTGGACGGCGTGGGTCGCCAAGAACGACGCGGCCTTCCACATCGGCACCACGCCGGCCCAGGTCGAGGATGAGTGGCTGAAGCTGCGCGCTTCGGCCAAGAAGAGCCCGATCGGCGGCGTCGTCGGACCCGCCGAACTCATCGGCTTCTTCCAGAACGCGCCGTACTACGACTCCACCTGGGTGCTCGTCGCCCGGACCTGGAGCGACTACCGGGCGGGCGACACCCAGGCGCTCGTCGACGCCGCGGGCCCCGACATGTCGGATCTCGCAGGGAACGCCTCCTCGGAGAACGGCAACGCCGTGTACACGGCTGTCGAGTGCGCGGACGCCAAGTGGCCCACCAGCTGGCAGAAGTGGGACCGCGACAACACCCGGCTGCACAAGGACTACCCGTTCATGACCTGGGCCAACGCCTGGATGAACCTGCCCTGTGCGACCTGGTCGGCCAAGCAGCAGACCCCGCTGGAGGTCAAGACCGGCAGGGGCCTGCCGCCGGTGCTGATCGTGCAGTCCACGCGTGACGCCGCCACTCCGTACGAGGGCGCCGTCGAGCTGCACAAGCGCTTCAAGGGCTCGCGTCTGATCACCGAGAAGGACGCCGGCTCGCACGGTGTCACGGGCCTGGTCAACCCCTGCATCAACGACCGGGTGGACACCTACCTGCTCACCGGGCAGACCGACCGGCAGGACGTGACGTGCACCCCGCACGCCACCCCGAAGCCGTAATCGGCTGAGTGATGGGGACGGGCGGCCGGACGAGCACCACCGGCCGCCCGTCTCGCCGTACGGCCCGGCCCTACCGCGAGGTCAGTCCCCGGTCGTACCGCTCCAGCCAGGCGTCCTCCGCCTCATAGGCGAACAGACCCTCGCCGTAAGCCCGCAGCATCGCCGGGAAGGCGTCCCGCCAGTCCCGGCCGTCCAGCTGCCCGACGAGCCACTCGACGGTCTCCGGCAGCGACTCCGCATAGCCCGTCACCGGCCGGTAGCCGAGCTCCTTCGCGGCAGCTGTCATGTCGTACACGATGGGGTGGGCACTGCTCCACGGCGTCTCGCCGACCTCGCCCACCGGCGGTGCTCCGTCCACCAGCACCGTCTCCGTCTCCCGGCCGAGCACCCCGTCGATCGCCGATGCGATCTCCGCGGTCGTCGGCGCCTGCGGATCAGCCGCGTTGAGCACCCTTGTCCCGGGCTGCCCGGCGGCGAGCCGGATCAGCTCGGCCACGTTGGACACGTGGACCGGATGGAAACGGCTCGTGCCGTTGTACGCGAGCACCCGTCGTCCGCGCCCGTCCAGCAGCCGCTTCACGAAGTACAGCTCGCGCGGCGAGCGGCAGTACGGGCCATGGACCGCACCGGCCCGCAGCAGCGTCACCGGCAGGACGTCACCCGCCGCCAGCAGATCCCGCTCCAGCCGGATCTTCCTGGTCCCGTACGTGGCGTCCCCGGGCGCCACCGTGCGTTGTGTCTCCGGGATCGGCACCGGGTACCGCGGTGCCTTGTCGGGCTCGCCCTGGGTGTCGAAGCTGCGGCCGCGATCGTCCTCGTACACCGCACCGCTGGAGATGACCACGGCCGAACCTATCCGGTCGGCGAGCCCGGTCAGCTGCCGGGCGTGCTGCTCGCCGTACGCCACCATGTCGACCAGTACGTCACAACCGTCTCCCAGCGCCGCAGCGAGCGCCCCCTCCTCGTCCCGGTCGAGGGCCGTCGTCCGTACGCCGTCGGCCCATCGCTCGTCCCGCCCGCCGCCGCGCGAGGCCGCCGTCACCTCCCAGCCGTCCTCGACGAGCGCCCGCACCGCGGCGCGCCCGATCTGTCCCATCGCTCCGAGAACCCATGCGTGTCCCTTGCTCATGCGAGGAACGCTAGGCGGAGGCGGACCCGTTGGGCCAGGCGAGTTCGCCGATCGCGGATTCGCGGTCAGCGTCGCAGCTTCGGGAACTTCTTCGTCTGTTCGGCCTGCCCGGCCTTCACCTTGGCCGCGTACTCGTCGACGTACTCCTGACCGGAGAGCCCGAGGATTGCGTACATGATCTCGTCGGTGACCGCCCGGATCGCCGCCTTCTGATTCTCCATCCCGGCATAGCGGGAGAATTCCAACGGCTCACCGAAGCGGATGGTGACCTGCTTGATCCGCGGGACGACCTTGCCGGGAGGCTGGATCTCGAACGTACCGACCATCGCGCACGGCACCACCGGCACCTGCGCCTTGATCGCCATCACCGCGACACCGACCTTGCCCTTGTAGAGCCGGCCGTCGTGCGAACGGGTGCCCTCCGGATAGATCCCGAGCAGTTCGCCCTTGCTCAGCACCCCGAGCCCCTCACGGATTGCGGCCTGCCCCGCATCCTTGCCGGACCGGTCCACCGGGATCTGCCCGGCGCTGTGGAAGAACGCGGCGGTCAGTCTTCCCTTCAGCCCCGGGCCGGTGAAGTACTCCGCCTTGGCGAGGAACGTGATGCGCCGTTTGATGATCGCGGGCATCAGGAAATGGTCGGAGAACGACAGATGGTTGCCGGCGACGATTGCCGCGCCCTCCTCCGGAATGTGCTCCAGGCCCTCGATCCTGGGCCGGAACAGCAACCGCAGCAACGGCCCCAGAATGACGTATTTGAGCACGTAGTAGAACACGGTGGCTCTCCCATCCCTACCGGATCGGCTCTGGGGCAGCGTTCTGCCAGGTCACGGTATGAATCTACCGAGTCAAGCGATTTCCATGCCTGTTCGACTGCCGCCGGGCCGACCGGACTCGTGCCGGCTCCGGGCCGGCTTGCGCGATGGCGTTTCAGATCCTGGCTCCGGGGCCTGGCGCATGCAGCCTGTTGCGGCGATCGATCGTAGCCCGATCAGCCGCGCAGGACCTCGCCCGGTACCCAGGCGGTTGAGCCCTGCCCGGACGGAACAGGAGCGAGCGGAGAACTCTCCCGGAGCGCGAGACCGAGACAGGACTCGCCGCAATGGAAGCGGCGGAAAATCCGGTGCCCCGCTCACGTCGGGTTCACTACACTCACGTCGAACCGCGCGCCACAACAACATCCCGGCGCGCGCCGTGACGAGTGAGGGGAGACCGGCCGTGCGTTACCGCATCGCTGTTGTTGTTCCCCCGTCACGGTACGAGGTGATCCTGGTGTCTTCATGTGCCCGGTTCCGGCTGCGCGGCCGGTACCGGATGTCCGTGACGGACAACTGACCCCTGATTGAACGGTGTTGAGCCGCCCGGGCGGCCAACTTCCGATGCGGTGCGCCGCATCAGGGGTTTCTGCATGGCCTGACCGCAGGCCAGTTCGTCCGGAGATCGCGCCGCCCCCGTTCCGGATCACCCCGAAAGGCCATGGGCCGTGCGTACCGACCTGCACCGTCATCTCACCAGTCCGCTGACCGGCGTTCGCAATCTGGGCATCCTCGCCCACGTCGATGCCGGCAAGACCACCCTCACCGAGCGGATCCTCTACCTCACCGGTGCCACCCACAAGCGCGGCGAGGTCCACGACGGGACGACCGTCACCGACTTCGATCCCCAGGAACGCGATCGCGGGATCACCATCTTTGCCGCTGCGGTGAGCTGTGCCTGGGACGGCCACCGGATCAATCTGATCGACACCCCGGGCCACGTCGACTTCTCCGACGAGGTGGAGCGCTCGCTACGGGTGCTCGACGGCGCGATCGCGGTGTTCGACGCTGTCGCGGGAGTCGAACCGCAGAGCGAGTCGGTATGGCGGCAGGCCGATCGGCACGAGGTGCCGCGGATCGCCTTCGTCAACAAGCTGGACCGTGCCGGTGCCGACCTCGACACGGCGGTTGCGTCGATACGGGAGCGGCTGCACACGGTCCCGCTGGTGGTCCAGCTGCCGATCGGTAAGGAGGACGGGTTCACCGGAGTGGTGGATCTGCTGCGTATGCGGGCACTGGTCTGGGCCGATGGCCGCGGTACGCCCGACGAGAGTCGGGTGCCGGACGCCCTGCTGGAAGAAGCGCACCGGCGCCGACGGCTGCTGGAGGAGACGGTGGCGGAACTTCATCCGGTCGCGTTGGAGGAGTTCTGTGCGGAGTCGAAGGTCTCTGCACAGACCCTGGCCGCCGCGCTGCGCGACCTCACCCGTACCGGTGAGGGCGTGGTGGTGTTGTGCGGGTCGGCCTACCGCAACCGCGGGGTCGAGCCGCTGCTGGAGGCCGTCGTGGGCTACCTGCCCTCGCCGCTGGACGTGCCGGCAGTACGCGGCACCCTGGACGGCGCGGTGCAGGAGAGGGTCGCCGACCCGGCGGCGCCCTTTGCCGCGCTGGCCTTCAAGGTGAGCTCGACCGCCACGGGGCGGCTGACCTACCTGCGGGTGTATTCGGGAACGATCCGGAAGGGGGACATGGTGCTGGACGTGGGCGCCCGGCGCACCGAGCGAGTCGGCCGGATCCTGCGGATGCAGGCCGGGCGGCACGCGGACGTGGACCGGGCGGTGGCCGGGGACATCGTCGCGGTGGTCGGGCTGAAAGCCGCCCGCGCCGGTGCCACCCTGTGCACACCCGCGGCACCGCTGGTTCTCGAACCGCCTTCCGTGGCCGCTCCGGTCGTCTCCGTAGCGGTCGAGGCCCGCAGGAGCATGGATACCGACCGCTTGGTGTCGGCGCTGGTGCGACTGGTCGAGGAGGACCCTTCACTGTCGGTCCGGACCGACCCCGAGACCGGCCAGACGGTGCTGTCAGGAATGGGGGAACTGCATCTGGAGGTCGCGGTGGAGAAGATCCGTCGTGCTCACGGGCTGGACGTCGGCGTCGGCCGGCCGCAGGTGGCCTACCGGGAGACGGTCGCCCGAGGGGTGTCCGGACTGGTGTACCGGCACGTCAAGCAGGACGGAGGCGCCGGCCAGTTCGCTCACGTCGTACTCGACACGGAGCCGCTGGAAGCCGCCGGTGACAACGACACGGGCCGTGCGGTGGACTTCGTCTTCCGATCGACCGTCGTCGGTGGACGCGTACCGCAGGAGTACGTGCGGGCGGTGGAAGCCGGGTGCCGGGACGCTCTGGCCGAGGGCCCCCTCGGCGGTCACCCGGTGACCGGACTGCGGGTCACGCTGACCGACGGGGCCACCCATTCCAAGGACTCCTCGGAGATGGCGTTCCGGACGGCCGGACGGCTCGCGCTCCGGGAGGCACTGCGCGGCAGCGTGATGGTGCTGCTGGAACCGGTGGTGGAGGTCACGGTCACCGTGCCCGACGACGCCGTGGGCGGGGTGCTCGGTGACCTGGCGGCACGGCGCGGCCGGGTCTCGGGCTCGACCACGCGCGCAGGCACGGCAGTGATCACCGCGACCGTGCCGCTGGCCGAGCTGTTCGGCTATGCGACCCGGCTGCGCAGCCGGACCCAGGGCCGGGGAACGTTCACCACCCGCGCCACCGGCTACGCCCCGGCGCCGAGTGCGGTGCTCCGCGCGACACCGCCCCGGTAGCCCACAAGGATGGCCCCGCCCGTACGCGGGCGGGGCCATCGCCGCCGTCCGGCGTACGGGCCCGGCCGAAGCTGCTCCGGCCGGGCCCGTACAGGGACCCGGGAGGGGTATCCGCTCAGGTGTCGCGCGTAGCGGCCATCCCCAGGGTGATCAGCCCGAGCACCACCCAGCCGAACCAGAGCCAGCCGTTGCTCCCCAGCGCCACTGTGTAGGCGGTGACCGCCACCAGGGTTCCGACGGTGAGCATCCCCATCGTCTTCGTGGATCCGGACATGCGCGCACCCTCCTCGTCGGCCGCGCGGCCGTGGACCCCATCGTCACCCGGAAGGTGTGTCCACCGCTACTGTCCGCGCGCCTGCAACGAGGCGAGGTAGGCGTTGTACGCCTTCAGCTCCTGGTCGCCGTCCCGGTCGGCGGCGCGGTCCGTGCGCCTCGCCGTCCGCTGCTCCGACCGGTACCACTGGAAGACCAGCGCGATCAGCACCAGCACCGAAGGGATCTCACTGAACGCCCAGGCGATGCCGCCCGCCCAGTTCTGGTCGCTCAGCGCGTCGATGCCGAGCGAAGCCGGCGGATGGTTGTACGTCTCCACCATCGGTGAGGTCGCCATCATCAGCGCGATGCCGAAGAAGGCGTGGAACGGCATGCCCGCGAACAGCTCCAGCATCCGCATCACATAGCCGGGCCGGTGCGGGCCCGGGTCGACGCCCATGATCGGCCAGAAGAAGACCAGGCCGACCGCGAGGAAGTGCACCATCATCGCGAGGTGCCCGGTCTTCGAGCCCATCAGGAAGTCGAACAGCGGGGTGAAGTAGAGCGCGTACAGGCTGGCGATGAAGAGCGGGATGGTGAACACCGGATGCGTGATGATCTTCATGTACCGGCTGTGCAGCAGCATGAGCAGCAGCTCGCGCGGGCCCGTCCGGCCCCGGCCGGCGACGGGCAGGGCGCGCAGCGCCAATGTCACCGGGGCGCCCAGCAGCAGCAGGATCGGCGACAGCATGCTGATCACCATGTGCTGCACCATGTGCACGCTGAACATGACCATGCCGTAGTCGTTGAGCCTGGTGCACATGACCAGGGCGACGGTCAGCACGCCGATGACGAAGAAGATCGTCCGGCCGACGGGCCAGCTGTCGCCGCGTCTGCGCAGCCGCAGCACGCCGTACCCGTACAGGCCGAGCGCCAGGACACAGCCGATCAGGAAGAACGGGTCCGCGGAGAAGGCGAGCCCACGTCCCAGCGTGAACGGCGGCAGATCCATGTTCATGCCGTGCCCGCTGTGATCCATCTGTTCACTCCCGCTGGGGACGTCCCCGTTTCGTGCCGGTTGTCCCGACCAGAGTAGAACTGCCCCCGGCCGCAGTTGCGGCCGGGGGCAGTCGTCAGGATCCGGTGCCGCTCAGAGCACGCACTCGGCCTCGGCGTACCGCTCGGCCGGGACCGTCTTCAGCGTCTCCACGGCCTGGGCCAGCGGCACCATCGTGATGTCCGTGCCGCGCAGGGCCGTCATCATGCCGAACTCGCCGCGGTGTGCCGCCTCGACCGCGTGCCAGCCGAAGCGGGTCGCCAGGACCCTGTCGTACGCGGTCGGGGTGCCGCCGCGCTGCACATGGCCGAGTATCACAGGGCGGGCCTCCTTGCCGAGACGCTGCTCCAGCTCGATGGAGAGCTGCGTGGCCACCCCGGCGAACCGCTCGTGGCCGTAGATGTCCTTGGTGCCCTGCTCGAACTCCATGGAGCCGACGCGCGGCTTGGCGCCCTCGGCGACCACGACGATCGCGAACTTCTTGCCTGCCGAGAAACGCTTGCCGACCAGCTCGGTCAGCTCGTCCATGTCGAAGGGGCGCTCCGGCACGACGATGGCGTGCGCACCGGCCGCCATGCCCGAGTGCAGGGCGATCCAGCCGGTGTGGCGGCCCATGACCTCCACGATCAGCACCCGCTGGTGCGATTCGGCGGTGGTCTTCAGCCGGTCGAGGGCGTCGGTGGCGACACCGACCGCGGTGTCGAAGCCGAACGTCACATCGGTCGATGCGATGTCGTTGTCGATGGTCTTCGGTACGCCGACGATCGGCAGACCCGCCTCGGAGAGCAGATTGGCCGCCTTCAGCGTGCCCTCGCCGCCGATCGGAATGATCGCGTCGAGACCGAGATCGGCGACATGGCCCTTGGCCTGTTCCACGCCGCCCCGCAGATGGGCGGGCTGTACCCGGGAGGAACCGAGGATCGTGCCGCCGCGGGCGAGAATGCCACCGACCGCGTCGAGGTCGAGCTTGCGGTAGTCGCACTCGAGGAGGCCCTTCCACCCGTCGTGGAAGCCGATGACCTCGTCGCCGTGGTCGACCACCGCGCGGTGCACGACGGAACGGATGACGGCATTGAGGCCGGGGCAATCGCCGCCGGAGGTGAGCACACCAATTCGCATTGCCCGGGAAACCTTTGCAACGTGGGCCGACGACCGGACCACGTCGTCCGGTTGGATCCCCGCCACCCTACCGGCGCAGAGTGGCGGGACCGAACCGGGCGTCCGCCTGCTGGACTCCGCTCAGTTGAGCGAATAGTCCGTCATGCGGGCTGGGTCGCCGAGGCGATGCGCTCGGCACGCAGCGCCTCGTACCAACGGTCGTCCGTCGGCGGCAGTGCGTTGACGTCGAGGGCCAGCTTCAGCAGCAGGTCCGCGATCATCGGGTTACGGGCCATCACGGGCCCGTGCATGTACGTACCGAAGACCGTGTCGTTGTACGCGCCCTCGGTGCCGTCACCCGTGCCGTTGCCCCCGCCGATCTGCACCCGGGCGAACGGCCGAGCCGTCGGACCCAGATGGGTGACGCCCTGGTGGTTCTCGAAACCGGTCAGCTGCGGCAGGCCCAGCTGCGGGTCGATGTCGGCCAGTACGTCACCGACGCACCGGGCTCCCTCGCCGCGGGTGGAGACCACGTCGAGCAGCCCGAGACCGGGCTCGCGCTCACCGAGGTCGTTGATGAACTCATGGCCGAGGATCTGGTAGCCGGCGCAGACCGAGAAGATGATCGCACCGTTGGACGCGGCCCGGCTGAGACCGCCGTCGCGGCGCAGCCGCTCCGCGGCGAGCCGCTGCGGCCGGTCCTCACCGCCGCCGATCAGATAGATGTCGCCGGACGTCGGGATCGGCTGGTCGCTGCGCACGTCGACGCGCTGCACGTCGAGACCGCGCTGCCGGGCCCGGCGCTCCACCACCAGCGCGTTGCCCTGGTCGCCGTAGGTGCTGAGCAGGTCGGGGTAGACCCAGACCAGACGCAGACCGTTGTTGCTCATGCTTCGTCCTCTCCGGAGGTGGCCGGGGCCGGGGTCAGTTGCCGACACGACGGCGCAGATCCTGGAAGGCGGTGTAGTTGGCGATGACCTCGATACGGCCGGGAGGGGCCTGCTGCACGGCCTCGTCGAGGTTCTCGCAGACCCGGAAGTCGAGACCGGCCACTTCGAGGCGGACCGCGAGGTCCAGCTTGCGGTCGCCGAGCACGAAGATCGGGTGGCCGGCGAGCTGGGTGTAGTCGACGTCCCACAGCCATGAGGTGTCCGTGCCGTCCGCGCCACGGGCGTTGACGGAGAGGATCACCGGGGTGGGCGGCGGGTCGATCAGGGAAAACGTTTCGAGCCAGCCCGCCGGGTTCTTCGCCAGCAGGAGCCGCAGCTCACGGCCGAGGAAGGTGACCACGTCGTAGCGGCCTGCGACGGCCTGCACCTGATACATGCGCTCCAGCGCGACCTGCGGCGGCACTCCGAAGACCGCGGCGACAGCGGCCGAGCTGGTGGCGTTCGCCTTGTTCGCGCGGCCGGGCAGCTGCAGGTGGATCGGCCATGCCGATCCGTGCGGGTCCAGGACGTAGTCGCCGTGCAGCACCCAGCTCGGCGCGGGGCGGCGGAAACCGCACTCGCCGCAGAACCAGTCGTCGCCGGGGCGCTGCATCACACCGCCGCAGGACGGGCAGGACCAGGCGTCGTCCTTCCACGCCTGGCCGGCCGCGACCCACACCACGTTGGGGGAGGAGGACGCCGCCCAGACGATCAGCGGGTCGTCGGCGTTGGCGACGATCACGGCCTTCGAGCCGGACAGCCCCTCACGCCACTTCTCGGCCAGCATCCGGGTCTCAGCGGCCCGGTCCAGCTGGTCGCGCGAGAGGTTGAGCAGCGCGATCACCTTGGGTGTCGTGTCCCGGGCGACACCGGCGAGGTACTTCTCGTCGACCTCGATCACGCCGTACTTGGCGTCCGAGCCACCGGCCAGGGCGGAGGTGATGCCCGCGGGCATGTTGGCGCCGAGCGCGTTCGACACGACCGGGCCCGCGGCGCGCAGCGCCTCGGCGATCAGCCGGGTCGTCGTCGTCTTGCCGTTCGTCGCCGACACGAGGATCACGTCCAGGTGCTGCGCCAGTCGCCCCAGCAGGTCGGGGTCGAGCTTGAGCGCCACCCGGCCGCCGATCACCGATCCGCTGCCGCGCCCCGCAGCGCGCGACACCGCCGCAGCGGCCTTGCCCGCCGTCACCGCCAGCTTGGCCCGCGGCGACAACGGCTCCGTGTTGCCTGCCATCGTCCTAGATCCTCCTTGCATCGGTCCGCGCCCAGCCTATCGATGTCCGGGACGGCGACCGCACCGCGGCACCACCGGGAACGTGGAGGTCACGTGGAACGTACTCTTACGGCCATGCGAAACCGCCCGATCCCCGGCAGTTCCGGACTCGTCCGTGCCATGACTCTGCTCGGCGACCCGGTGCTCCACGGTGCCTGTGAGGACGTCACCGACTTCGGACCCTCGCTCGCCCGGCTGGTCGAGGACATGTTCGCCACGATGTACGCGGCACAGGGGGTCGGGCTCGCAGCCAACCAGATAGGCGTTCCGCTGAGAGTGTTCGTCTACGACTGCCCGGACGACGAAGACGTCCGTCACCTCGGGCATCTCGTCAACCCGAAACCCGTCGAGGTGGACGGCATCACCGTACGCGGACCGGAGGGCTGTCTTTCGCTGCCGGGCCTGGAAGCCGCCACCCCGCGTTTCGACCATGCGGTAGTGGAGGGCATGAACGTCGACGGGGAGCCGGTACGGGTCGACGGCACCGGCTGGTTCGCGCGCTGTCTGCAGCACGAGTGCGACCACCTCGAAGGAACCGTCTACATTGACCGGCTGACCGGGCTGCGCCGGACGAGGGCGCTGCGCGCGGCCCGCCGGGCGCCGTGGGGGCGTACCAGCTGACCGCGACCGCGCGCCGCCGGAGTGTCAGCAGGCGGACGTCAGAAGCCGGGGCCGCCCGGCCGGTCGCCCGCGGCGGCCAGCCTGCCCCACAGCAGATCGGCCATGCTCCGCACCAACTGGGCGCGCGAGCAGGGGCGTTCGCCCAGCCACCAGTCGCCCGCGGCATGCATCATGCCGACGATGCCATGGCCCCAGATGCGGGCCATCTCCTGACTGTCCGGCCCCAGGTCCACCCGCTCGGCGATCACCAGAGCGAGTTCCTCGCCGAGCCTGCGCAGCAGCGGGGCGGAGTGCCGCCCGACGTCGAAGCCCTGCTCGGTGGAGGGTGCAGAGTCGTCGGACGGGTGCATCAGGAAGCGGTAGACCTGCGGGCGGGCCTCGATCGCCGCGAGATACGTGTCGAGCGTCGCCTCGACCCGCTGGCGGCGCTCGGCGGGGGCGTCGAGCGCCGCCCGCAGTGCGTTCAGCAGGGCATCGGTGTGGCGCTTGGCGAGTGCGCGGTAGAGGCCGCCCTTGTCGCCGAAGTGCCGGTACAGGATGGGTTTGGTGATCCCGGCTTCCGCTGCGATGGCGTTCATCGAAGCCTGGGGGCCGTCCCTGAGCACCACGCGGTCGGCGGCCTCCAGCAGCTCCCTGCGGCGCTGCTCGGCCGCGGTCCGCTGTCGCTCGGCCTGTCGTGTGGTCTCCATGTCGCCTCTCCCCACCCCTGGCCGCATAGGGCCATGCGAGTCCGTTACGCCTGCGCAACGTAACACCCTGCCCAGCGGTGGTGCCGATGGAGCCCGACCGGTTGACAGAGGCTACTAGTCGGTAACACACTGCCGTTACCGCAAGTAACGACTTGTTTTTACGGCAGTGCATGGAGGGGAACATGGCCGAGTTCACGCTCGAGCTCAACGACGACCAGAAGCAGGTCCGTGACTGGCTTCACGGCTTTGCCGCGGATGTGATCCGCCCGGCCGCTGCGGAGTGGGACGAGCGTGAGGAGACGCCCTGGCCCGTCATCCAGGAGGCGGCCAAGGTCGGCATCTACTCCCTCGACTTCTACGCCCAGCAGTTCTTCGACCCGACGGGGCTCGGCATTCCGATGGCGATGGAGGAGCTGTTCTGGGGCGACGCGGGCATCGCCCTGTCGATCGTCGGTACCGGCCTGGCGGCCGTCGGCGTCCTCGCCAACGGCACCGAGGAGCAGATCGGCACCTGGATCCCGCAGATGTACGGCGACGCGAGCGATGTGAAGGTCGCCGCCTTCTGCTCGTCCGAGCCGGACGCGGGCTCGGACGTAGCCTCCATGCGTACGCGCGCGGTGTACGACCAGGCCAAGGACGAGTGGGTGCTGAACGGCACCAAGACCTGGGCGACCAACGGCGGCATCGCCAATGTCCATGTCGTCGTCGCCGTGGTCGACGCGGAGCTCGGCTCCAAGGGACACGCCACCTTCATCGTGCCGCCGAACACCCCCGGCCTCTCTCAGGGCCAGAAGTTCAAGAAGCACGGCATCCGCGCCTCGCACACGGCGGAGGTCGTCCTGGAGGACGTCCGGGTCCCCGGTCACTGCCTGCTCGGCGGCAAGGAGAAGCTGGACCAGCGCCTGGCACGGGCCCGCGAGCGCGCCCGGTCGGGCGGCGAGCGCGTGAAGAACGCGGCGATGGCCACGTTCGAGGCGTCCCGGCCGGCGGTCGGCGCGATGGCGGTCGGCACGGCCCGGGCGGCGTACGAGGTCGCGCTCGACTACGCCAAGACCCGTACCCAGTTCGGCCGGCCGATCATCGACAACCAGGGCATCGCGTTCCAGCTCGCGGACATGCGTACGCAGATCGACGCGGCCCGGCTGCTGGTCTGGCGCGCCTCCTGGATGGCGACCACGGGCAAGCCGTTCGAGTCCGCCGAGGGCTCCATGTCCAAGCTGTACGCGAGCGAGACGGCGAAGAAGGTCACCGCGCAGGCGATCCAGATCCTCGGCGGCAACGGGTTCACCCGCGAGTACCCGGTGGAGCGGATGCACCGGGACGCGGCGATCTACACCATCTTCGAGGGCACGAGCGAGATCCAGCGCCTGGTGATCGCCCGCACGCTGTCGGGCATGCCGATTCGCTAGCGCTGTACCGCGGGGTGCCGGGTGGGCTGAAAAAAACGGCCCACCCGGCACAACGCTGCCCGTCAGGCGGGGAGCAGGGCCTCGATCGCCGTCACGAGCTCCGGGGCCTCCGGCTCCGTGCGGGGGCGGATGCGGGCCACCGGCTCGCCGGCCGGGGAGATCAGGAACTTCTCGAAGTTCCACTGGACGTCGCCCGCCTCGCCGTCCGCGTCCGCAAGCTGCGTCAGCTCCGCGTACAGCGGGTGCCGTCCGTCGCCGTTGACATCGACCTTCGACAGCAGCGGGAAGCTGATCCCGTATGTCGTCGAGCAGAACGTCTGGATCTCCTCCGCGCTCCCCGGCTCCTGGCCCGCGAACTGGTTGCACGGCACACCGAGCACGGTGAAGCCGCGGTCCCCGTACGTCTTCTGAAGCCGCTCCAGGCCTGCGTACTGCGGGGTGAGCCCGCACCGGGAGGCGACGTTCACCAGCAGGACCGCCTGGCCGCGGTAGGCGCCCAGGGTGGTCGGCTCGCCGGTCAGCGTGTGGAGGGGAATGTCGTACAGCGTCATGAGGGTCTCCTTGTAAATGTCGTACTCGGTACAAGCGGCTTGCCCGGTCATTGTTATGCCCGCAGCTTCATCGGCACGAAGTCGACTGCGCGGCTGTCCGAATCGCCTTGTAGTAGAACGTGGTCGGCTTCAGGGTCCCGGCCGGGTCGCCCGCGTAGTCCGGAGTGGACCCGCACTCCGTCCAGCCCGCCGAGCGGTAGAGCCGTTCGGCGGGGCTGCCGGTCTCGGTGTCCAGGACCAGCAGCGTCAGACCGGCCTCGGCCGCAGCGCACTCGACGGTGGCGAGCAGCGACCGTCCGAGCCCCCGGCCGCGCATCGACGGGCGCACCATCACCTTGGTGATCTCGGCGCGATGACGGGCGTTCGGCAACAGGGCCAGGTTCAGGCCGATGGTGCCGGCCACCCGCTCGCCGTCCCGCGCGATCCAGACGCGCTGGTCGCCGGCGTCGACCGCGGCGGCACGCCCCCGCCACCAGGCTGCGGCCGCACCGCGGTCGAGCGGCGCCAGGAACCCCACCGAGGCGCCGCTTTCCACGGTCTCCACCAGGAGAGCGGCGAGCTCGTCGGCATACGTGATCAGCTCGGGCCCGGAGACGGAGACGATCTCGGTGTGCGGGGTGGATGCGGTGAGGGGAGTGGGATCGGTCATGACTCGGGTCCTTTTCACGGCAGAACGATCATCACGGCATAGCGGACCGGGTCCGGGCCCGGGCAGTGGAAGTGCGAAGGGCCGCGCAGCCGGAACCGCAGACAGTCGCCCGTGCGCACGGTGTGCACGGTGTTCTCGACGGTGATCTCCACCGTTCCCTCCAGCACCCAGATGTGCTGTTCCAGACCGGCCACCGGCGCCTGCTCGTACGCGATGTCGGCGCCCGCATCGAGCCTCCCCTCGATGATCTCGGCACGCAGACCGGCGTGCGGCGGCGAGACCGAGCGGCGCACAAAACCGGACGCCTCGTCCCGCCACACCGGCTGCCGTTCGGCGCGCACCAGCTGCGGAGGCTCCGCCTCCACCTCCGTCAGCAGTCGTGACATCGTCCGCTCGAACACCGTGCACAACCGCCCGAGCTGGGCCGCAGTCGGGCTCAGCTCGCCGCGCTCCAGGCGCGACAGCGTCGAGCGGCTGACGTCGCTGCGCCGGGACAGCTCGTCCAGGGACCAGCCGCGCTCGGTGCGGAGCTCACCCAGCCGGGCGGCCAGCCGGGCATCGACGGACGTCGGCTCCACCTCTTCGGACTCTCTCACATCGGAGATGATATCCCTGATGTGAGAGAGCTCGTGGGTGTGACCGGCCGGAATGCCGGCGGAGTGGCGTCATGCCACGCTGAGACGGGGGATCGCGCCGGTCCGGCCTGCTCGGCCGGATGGCCCCGCCACCCAAGGAGACCGACATGGCCAGTGACGCCACCAGACCCAAAGTGGGCAGCCCCGGCCCCAGCCCATGGCATGGGCCCACGTCCGGCACCACCGTCCTCGCAGCAGCCCTGATGATCTTCGGTGGAGCGATGGCGATCCTCGAGGGGATCGCGGCCATCGCCAAGGACGACCTGTTCGTCGCGACGCGTCATTACGTCTTCCAGTTCAGCCTGGCGGGCTGGGGCTGGGTCCACCTCATTCTGGGCATCGTCATCGTCCTCGCCGGCTGTGCCGTACTCACCGGTGCTCTGTGGGCGCGCTACTTCGGAGTGGCCGTCGCCGGACTGGGCGCGATCGCCAACTTCCTGTGGGTGCCGTACTACCCCTTGTGGGCCATGGCGCTGGTGGCCGTCAACATCTTCATCGTCTGGGCGCTGTGCACGGGCATGCACAGAGAAGCGCACGAAGGCTCGGCGGCCTGACCCGGACGTGTCCGGCCGGGACTTCCTCCCCGACGGCGGTGATTACGGCAGTCGGCCCTGTCACGGGTGAGGAATTGCGGCTCGCCGCCTAGGGTGCGAGTCATGCCGGAGAGCGCAACGTCCATGGGAGGCGCGGCGGGGCGCGAGATGGCCCCGGCGCCCGACCCCCGCCGCTGGCAGGCACTTGCCGTGTGCCTGGTGGCGGGCTTCATGACGCTGTTGGACGTGTCCATCGTCAACGTCGCCCTGCCGTCGATCCGTAACGACCTGCGGAGCCCGGAATCGGATCTGCAATGGGTCCTCTCCGGCTACTCCCTGGCCTTCGGGCTCCTCCTCATCCCCGCCGGGCGGCTGGGCGACGCCCGGGGGCGCCGTGTGGTGTTCCTGGCAGGACTCGCCGTCTTCACGCTGGCGTCGGTGGCATGCGGAGCCGCACCGTCCAGTTTCTGGCTGGTGGTCGCCCGAGTGATTCAGGGCCTCGGCGGAGCCCTGATCTCGCCGCAGATCTCCGCGTTGATCCAGCAGATGTTCTCCGGCCAGGAGCGGGGCCGCGCCTTCGGCATGTTCAGCACGGTGGTCGCCATCTCGACCGCCGTCGGCCCCCTGCTGGGCGGGCTGCTGATCCAGGCGGCCGGATCGGAGGAGGGCTGGCGCTGGGTGTTCTACGTCAATCTGCCGCTCGGCATCGTCTGCTTCCTGCTCGCCCGGCGCCTCCTCCCGGACACACCGGCGGCGGGCCGCGTACGCCCGAGGGACCTCGACCCCGTCGGCGTACTCCTCCTCGGTTCGGGCGTGCTGGCCCTGCTGCTGCCCTTCATCCAGGCGCAGCAGTGGTCCGGGGACGGGAAGTGGCTGCTGGTCGCTGTGGCCGCGATGCTGCTCGCCGTCTTCGCCTGCTGGGAGGCCCGGTGCGGCAGGCATGGCACCGTGCCCGTCCTGGACCTGTCGCTGTTCCGGCTGCACTCCTACTGGCTGGGCTGCATGGTGAGCCTGCTGTACTTCGCCGGATTCACCTCGATCTTCTTCATCAGCACTCTCTACCTGCAGGCCGGCCTCCACTGCACCGCCCTCGAGGCCGGACTGGCCATCACACCGTTCGCTCTGGGGGCAGCGGCCGCGGCGGGACCGGGTGGCCGGATGGTCGGCCGTTACGGGCGACCGCTGGTCGTTGTGGGGCTGTCCACGGTGGTCGTCGGACTCGCCGCCACCGTGCTCGCCGTGCACATCGTCCCGGGCCGCGCCGTCGCCTGGGCGATGGCGGCCCCGCTGCTCCTGGCAGGTGTGGGCAGCGGCCTCGTCATCGCCCCGAACCTGACCCTGACCCTGTCCCAGGTACCGGTGGTCGGCGGCGGGAGCGCGGCGGGCACGCTCCAGACCGGCCAGCGTGTCGGCTCCGCGATCGGGATCGCCGCGGTCGGCTCGGTCTTCTTCGCGCGACTGCCCTCCGAGGGCTGGAGGTCCGCGTTCGACAGCGGGCTCATCGTCTCGGCCGCCTTCGTGCTGGGGGCACTCGTCCTGGCGATGACCGATGTGGCGGTCTCCCGGCGGAACGCGAAACGTACCGGCAGCCCGTCCGACCCCGGCCCGTCCGACTGGAAGGGAGACCATGATGAGCAACCCCGCCGGCAGTGAGCCGGACGGCAACGCCGCGTACGGACACAAGCCGTTCAAGAGGTCCAAGAGCCACTTCGCGGACCGGATCGCGGCCGACGGCCGGGACGGCTGGCCGGTCGAGGCAGGCCGCTACCGGCTGGTCGTGAGCCGCGCCTGCCCCTGGGCGAGCCGCGCCCTCGTCTCCCGGCGCCTCCTCGGCCTGGAGGACGCCCTGTCGCTCGCCGTGGCCGACCCCATCCAGGACGACCGCAGCTGGCGCTTCACCCTGGACGCGGGCGGCCGGGACCCGGTGCTCGGCATCGCGTACCTCAGCGAGGCGTACGAGGCGCGCGAAAGCGACTACTCCGGCGGTGTCAGCGTGCCCGCGATCGTGGACGTACCCAGCGGGAAGCTCGTCACCAACGACTTCCAGCAGATCACCCTGGACTTCGCGACCGAGTGGACCGCGCTGCACCGGCCCGGAGCGCCCGATCTCTACCCCGAACGGCTGCGGGAGGAGATCGACGAGGTCATGGGCGGCATCTACCGCGACGTCAACAACGGCGTGTACCGGGCCGGATTCGCCAGCGGCCAGGACGAGTACGAAGCCGCGTACCACGATGTGTTCCGCAGACTCGACCTGGTCTCCGAACGCCTCAGGGGCCGGCGCTATCTGGTGGGGGAGACGCTCACGGAGGCCGACATCCGGCTGTTCACCACACTCGTGCGCTTCGACGCCGTCTACCACGGGCACTTCAAGTGCAACCGCTCGAAACTGACCGAGGACCCGGTGCTCTGGGCCTACGCCAGGGACCTGTTCCAGACCCCCGGATTCGGCGACACCGTCGACTTCGACCACATCAAGCAGCATTACTACCGGGTGCACACGGGCATCAATCCCACCGGAATCGTGCCCCTGGGCCCCGACCTCTCCGGCTGGCGGACACCGCACCACCGCGAGCAGCTCGGCGGCCGCCCCTTCGGCGACGGCACCCCACCCGGATAAGCCGCGTCCGGGCGGCGGCTCTCGCCCGGCCGTGTCCCTAACCGGCGCCCCGTCCGTCCAGGAGGGCGGCGGGCTCCGGGGCGAGCCGGAGCGAGACGACGTACGCGACCACGACCGAGACGATCACCAGCGGCATGACGGTGAGCCCCGGAGATCCCAACAGCAGAGTGGCCAGCAGCACCGAGGTCATCGGAAGTCTGAGCATCGCCACGCACATGGCACCGATGCCCATCGCGAACCCGGACGTCACGTTCAGCCCGGGCAGATGGGAGAGCGCGATGCCGCCCGCCGCTCCCACGAACATCGCGGGGAAGACGGGACCTCCCCGGAAACAGCTCAAGGACGCGCAGTACGCCAGCCCCTTGCAGACGATGAGCACCAGGAGCGTGCCCACCGTGTAACCGGCGCTCCCGGCAAGCAGGGGGTCCAGCGCGTTCTGCCCCGAGTACAGCACCCCGGAGGCGGCGTTCCCCGTGACTTCCGCATACGCCAGCGCGAGGACCCCGACCACGAGCCCCATCAGCACGGTGCCCACCACCATCCGGCGCTCGACCCGCGCCTGCAAGAACAGGGCGAGCCGCCGGATCCCTTCGCCGACGACGGCCGCCGCCAGCCCGACGACGACCGCCCAGCCGAACTGGGCCAGGTCCGGCTCATCGGCCCGCGGCACGTGGTGAAGTGCCAAGGAGTACGTTCCCAGACCGGTCCACGAACCCAGTCCGACGAAGATGAGCGAACCCACACCTGAGGCGAGCAGGCCCGGCACCAGGACCATCCCGAGCACGGCCCCGCCGAGGCCCGACGCCTCCATCAGCAGGAACGCCCCGAGAAGCGGAGACCCCAGCAGGGCGCTGACGGCGGCGAAGCTGCCGGCGGCTCCCACGACGGCACGCGCGTTCGGCTCGATGTCCCGCTTCACCAGGCGCACGGTCCACACGGCAAGCCCGCCGCCGAGGGCGATGAGCGGCGCCTCGGGCCCGAGTACGGCACCGATGCCCAGCGAAGCCAGGGCAGCGATCGCGATACCGGGCAGCTCTACCGCCGTTGGAGCCCCCGTCGTCTTCATGCCTTCGGCCGGCTTGTGCCCGCCTGTGCCTGGGAGGTAACGGATGGTCAGCCCGACCAGCAGGCCGGCGACGACCATCAGCGGCACCGGCCACCACGGCGGCGTGGCGTGGAAACCCAGCGCCTTCGGCAGGTCGGAGTAGGTCAGCAACTGGAGTTCGTGGGTGAGCGCGAGGAAACCGAAGGCCACCGCCGAGATCGGAACCCCGAGAAGCGCCGCCATGACCAGCAGGCCCGTGTAACCACGGGTGCGGACGAGCGCAAAGGGGTCCGGGGATGCCGCGGCGGACGCCCCGACGGGCTTGGCCGACATACTCATTGTCTCCTCAGCGTCGGAGCCCTCAGGCAGGCGCCGGCCCGCGAGCGTTCAAAACGTGATACCACGCGATGGTGATACGCCCGGGACGCCGGACCGGCCCCGTGCGGTGGGTCCCGCACTTCCACCCCCATGGACCCGGTCCGGCGTACGGATCACCGCCGGTCGCTGTCCGGCTCGGACGCGGAGAGCCTGCCCGCGCGAACCGCCTCGACCAGAGTCCGATGGTCCCGCTCGGTCAGATCGGCGTACGCCTCGGCGAACGTATGGAGCGCTCGGTCGAACGCATCGCCGCGGCCCAGGTACGCGGCGATGGCGATGCGGTCGCCGGATCTCGCGTGGGCACGGGCCAGCGTGGTGCCGCAGACCTCGCCGAACGTCCTCAGGCCGACCGGCGTCATCGACTCGGGCTCGAGCCCGCCCTTCCAGTCGCGCAACTGGCGTACGTAGAAGTCGCGGCGCCGCCCGTCGATCCCGTCCGCCCGCGTCCAGCCGAGGAAGATGTCGCTCGTGGCCTGCATCAGCCGCTGCCCCGCAACCACCCGCTCGCCCTCGCTGCGGTACTCGCCGGCACCGACGTGCGGGCCGAGCACCGATGTGCCGGCCTCCTTGGCCTGCAGGAAGAGCGGGTCCCGGCCGTCCCTGCCGGTCAGCAGGATGATCCAGCATCGGGTGCCGACGCTACCCACCCCGACCACCTTGCGGGCGGCATCCACGAACCGGAAATTCCCGAGGAGGGAACGCCGGTCCGGCTGGAGACTCCGGGCGTAGCCCCTGATCAGTCCGCGCAGCCGCTCTTCCAGTGCGTCGCGCTCGACCTCGGGAAGCAGATTCGTGAGCGGTACGAGCAATGGCGGGTCCGCGGCGATCCGGACCTGCCCGTCGACCGTTTCGGTGAGCTTGTCGAAAGCCTGCAGGCTGTCCCGGGTACGGGCCTTGTCCATGGCCCGGTCCAGGCTCCTTCGGCCGTGCTTGGCCAGCTTCCGGGACGCCATGGCCGCAAGGCGGTCCGCGTCGATCCTCGCGTACCAGACACCGAGGTTGGTCATGCCCGCGAACCGGATCATCGCCTCGCGGTACGACCGCACCGTCGCCGGCACGACGCGGGCGCGCTCCCGGTCCGTGAAGCCGTTCGCCCGTCCCGCGACGGCGAGACTGGCCGCCAGCCGCTTCACGTCCCATTCCCAGGGGCCGGGCAGCGATTCGTCGAAGTCGTTGATGTCGAACATCAGCTGCCGTTCCGGGGAGGCGAGCAGCCCGAAGTTCAACAGATGTGCATCCCCGCACAGTTGGGCCCTGATCCCGGAGTCCCGGGCGGTGGCCAGGTCGGCGGCCATGATCGCGGCGGCGCCCCGGTAGAAGCGGAACGGCGACTCGGCCATCCGGCTGTAGCGGATCGGGACGAGCTCGGGAATCCTGGCCGCGGACTGGGCTTCGAGGATGCCCAACGGGTCCGGCCGGTCCGACGACGGTGCGAACCCGGCGTGGCTGGAACGGGGTGTGCGGCGGCGGGCGGCCTTCCCCCGGGCGGCCCGCTCCGAGGGCGTCAGGGGAGGTGCGGAACGGAGCGTCGACGCGCTGTCCTGGCTCATCGAAGACCCTCCTGACTGCTTCCTTCCCCGATCATCGCGGGTCGTCCCGGTTTCGGCATCATCTGGCGGGCCCGGCCCAGGGCAGCTGCGGAGGACGTAAGGCCCGAGACCCGCCGATCACTTCCGCCTGTCGTCCCAGGGAGTCCCCAGCCAGCTGTCGAAGCTGCGCAGAAGCGCGACCAGCGCCGCGCCCAGCCGCCAGTCGCACCACTCGGCGTGCGCGCCGAGCACCTGATACGTCGCCACGCCGTCGGCCGCGGACGTGGTGACCAGTGTGGCCAGCCGTGTCCGACGCTGCGGGTCGGCCCACAGGACGAAAGAGCGCACCCCGCCCCTTCGCGCCTCCAGGTACGCGGGTATGCCGCCCGGCGGCAGTTCGCGCTCCGGATACGCGACGTCCCGGGACGTACCTCCGGGTGAGTCGGCGTACGTGATGACGTGCCCGACCGGATCGATGCCGTCCGGTGCGATGTCCTTCTTCTTGTCCTGGGGGACCGGCGCCATTGTCAGCGCGCTGCTCACCCGCGAACTCCTCCGCTGTCTTCCGCTGTCCGCAGTTCGGAAGTCGCAGAGTAGACCCGGGACTTGAGAAGATCGATTCGTGGAGTCTTCTGAACCGTTGCCCGGGTCCGACATCGAGCCGCTGCCCGGGACCGGACGAGCCGCGGGCCGTCGACTGGTCCGTTGCCGCCTCTGCGGCCGCCCGCTCACCGGTACGGACTCGCGCCGCACCGGTCTGGGCCCCGCCTGCGACGCCAAACTGCACCCCGCCGCGCCGGACATCCGCACCCGCCGCCACGAGGTCGAACAGGACCCGCTGCCCGGTACCTGAGGCGGCGATGGCAGCTACGTGCCCAGGCGGCGGAACAACCCTTCCTGCACCACGGACACCAGCAGATTGCCGTCGCGGTCATGGATCCGGCCGCGCGCCAGTCCCCGTCCGCCGGTCGCGATCGGCGACTCCTGGTCGTACAGGAACCACTCGTCGGCCCGGAACGGCCGGTGGAACCACATCGCGTGGTCCAGCGACGCCATGTCGAAGCCGCGCGGTCCCCACAGCGGCTCCACCGGGATGCGGACCGCGTCGAGGAGGGTCATGTCGCTCGCGTACGTCAGCGCGCAGGTGTGCACGAGCGGGTCGTCGCCCAGTGGGCCGACCGCGCGCATCCAGACCGCGCTGCGCGGGTCCGCGTCCTTGATCTCCTCGTGCGTCCAGCGCAGCCGGTCGACGTACCGGATGTCGAACGGCTGGCGCCGAGCCATCCGCTCCAGCGCGTCCGGCAGCGCCCCGAGGTGCTCGCGGACCTCCTCGGCAACCGTCGGCAGCTCCTCGGGGCCCGGGACGCTCCGAGCGGGCGGCAGCTGGTGCTCGAAGCCTGCCTCCTCCGGCCGGTGGAAGGACGCCGTCAGATTGAAGATCGTCCGGCCCTCCTGAACGGCGGTGACCCGGCGGGTGGTGAACGACCGCCCGTCACGCACCCGCTCGACCTGGTAGACGATCGGCACGCCGGGCCGGCCCGCCCGGAGGAAGTACGCGTGCAGCGAATGGACCGGCCGGTCCCCGTCGGTGGTACGGCCGGCCGCCACCAGCGCCTGCCCGGCGACCTGGCCGCCGAAGACCCGCTGCAGAGACTCCTCGGGGCTGCGCCCGCGGAAGATGTTGACCTCGATCCGCTCCAGGTCGAGCAGGTCGACCAAGCTCTCGGCGGGGTTCATCATGCGGTTCTTCTCCACTCTCGCAGGGGCGCCGTATGCAGGGCGGGTGCGGTCACAGCTGGCCGACCGAGGTGACCCTGACGACTGCCCGGCCCTCTTCGTCGGAGGCCGCCAGATCGATCTCCGCGCTGATGCCCCAGTCGTGGTCGCCATTCGGATCGGCAAATGTCTGGCGCACCCGCCACAGGCCGTGCGCGGCGTCGTCGTCGATCTTCAGCAGCTTCGGCCCGCGGGCGTCCGGACCGGTGCCCAGATCCTCGTACTCGTCCCAGTACGCGTCCATCGCCTCGCCCCACGCGTCCTCGTCCCAGCCCGTGTCGCCGTCCAGCTCGCCGAGCTGGGCGACCTTGTCCAGCGCGGCCAGCTCCACGCGGCGGAACATCGCGTTGCGGACCAGCACCCGGAAGGCGCGCGCGTTGGCGGTGACCGGCTTGACCTCGTCGGCGCGCTCCTGCGCCTCCTCCGCGGTCTCCACCTCCGGGTTGGCGAGCTGCTCCCACTCGTCGAGGAGACTGGAGTCCACCTGCCGCACCATCTCGCCGAGCCAGGCGATCAGGTCCTCCAGGTCCTCGGACTTCAGGTCGTCCGGGATGGTGTGCTCAAGAGCCTTGTACGCGCTCGCCAGGTACCGCAGCACGATGCCCTCGGTGCGGGCCAGCTCGTAGTTCGAGGTGAACTCCGTGAATGTCATGGCGCGTTCGTACATGTCACGGATCACGGACTTCGGTGAGACCGGGTGGTCGCCCACCCACGGGTGGCTCTTGCGGTACACGTCGTACGCGTGCCACAGCAGCTCGCTCAGCGGCTTCGGGTACGTGACGTCCTGGAGCCGTTCCATCCGCTCCTCGTACTCGACACCGTCCGCCTTCATCTGGCCGACCGCTTCGCCGCGCGCCTTGTTCTGCTGGGCGGCCAGGATCTGCCGCGGGTCGTCGAGCGTCGACTCGACGACGGAGACCATGTCCAGCGCGTACGACGGCGACTCGCCGTCCAGCAGGTCGAACGCGGCCAGCGCGAATGTGGACAGCGGCTGGTTCAGCGCGAAGTCCTGCTGGAGATCGACGGTGAGCCGCACGATGCGGCCCTCGGCGTCCGGCTTGTCGAGCTGTTCCACGACTCCGCCGTCCAGCAGCGAGCGGTAGATCGCGATGGCCCGGCGGATGTGGCGCAGCTGCGCCTTGCGCGGCTCGTGGTTGTCCTCCAGCAGATGCCGCATCGCCTCGAAGGCGTTGCCGGGACGTGCGATCACGGACAGCAACATCGTGTGCGTGACCCGGAAGCGGGAGTTCAGCGGCTCCGGATCGGACTGGATCAGCTTGTCGAACGTGGTCTCCGACCAGGCGACGAAGCCCTCGGGGGCCTTCTTGCGGACCACCTTGCGCTTCTTCTTCGGGTCGTCGCCCGCCTTCTTGACGGCCTTCTCGTTCTCGATGACGTGCTCGGGCGCCTGCGCGACGACGAAGCCCGCCGTGTCGAAGCCGGCCCGGCCCGCACGGCCGGCGATCTGGTGGAACTCACGGGCGCGCAGCGTACGGACCCGGGTGCCGTCGTACTTGGTGAGCGCCGTGAAGAGCACCGTGCGGATCGGGACATTGACCCCGACGCCGAGGGTGTCCGTACCGCAGATGACCTTCAGCAGACCCGCCTGGGCGAGCTTCTCCACCAGTCGCCGGTACTTCGGGAGCATGCCCGCGTGATGCACCCCGATGCCGTGCCGCACATAGCGGGAGAGGTTCTGGCCGAACTTCGTGGTGAAGCGGAAGTTGCCGATCAGATCGGCGATCTTCTCCTTCTCCTCCTTGGTGCACATGTTGATGCTCATCAGCGACTGCGCCCGCTCGACGGCTGCGGCCTGCGTGAAGTGCACGATGTAGACGGGCGACTGCCTGGTCTCCAGGAGTTCGGTGAGGGTCTCGGTGATCGGGGTCAGCCGGTACTCGTAACTGAGCGGGACCGGCCGGGTCGCGGAGCGCACGACGGTGGTGGGGCGGCCGGTGCGGCGGGTCAGGTCCTGCTCGAACATCTTGACGTCACCGAGGGTGGCCGACATCAGGATGAACTGGGCCTGCGGCAGCTCCAGGAGCGGGATCTGCCAGGCCCAGCCCCGGTCCTGCTCCGCATAGAAGTGGAACTCGTCCATCACGACCTGGCCGATGTCGGCGTGCTTGCCGTCACGCAGCGCGATGGAGGCCAGCACCTCGGCCGTGCAGCAGATCACCGGGGCGTCCGCGTTGACGGAGGCGTCGCCGGTGAGCATTCCGACGTTCTCCGTACCGAACAGTTTGCACAGGTCGAAGAACTTCTCCGAGACCAGCGCCTTGATCGGCGCCGTGTAGAAGGTGACCTTGTCCTGGGCCAGCGCCGTGAAGTGCGCACCCGCCGCGACCAGGCTCTTTCCGGAACCGGTGGGGGTGGACAGGATCACGTTCGCCCCGGAGACCACCTCGATCAGCGCCTCCTCCTGAGCAGGGTAGAGGGTGATGCCCTGGGTCTCGGTCCATGACGAGAAGGCCTCGAAGAGGGCGTCCGGGTCGTCGGTCGGGGGCAGCTGATCGATAAGGGTCACGCCCCCATCTTGCCTGCCTTCTGCCCGGATGAGGGAACCGGACGACCGTATGAAGATCACGGACGATACGCTTCCCACTCAACTCGGCCGCATCGCAACGGCGATGGCGGCCGGACAACTTCGGGGGCGGGAAGAACCATGATGGGACCGGCACACTCACTGTCCGGGGCGGCGGCCTGGCTGGGGGTGGGCGCGGCGGCGGCTGCCGCCGGCCATACGATGCCGTGGCCCGTCCTGGTCGTCGGTGCACTGATCACCGCGGGCGCCGCACTCGCCCCGGACCTGGATCACAAGTCCGCGACGATCTCGCGCGCCTTCGGACCGGTCTCCCGCGGAATCTGCGAGATCGTCGACAAGCTCTCGCACGCCGTCTACAAGGCGACCCGGGGCCCCGGTGACCCGCGCAGGAACGGTGGCCACCGGACCCTGACGCACACCTGGCTCTGGGCGGTCCTGATCGGTGCCGGGGCCTCCGCCCTGGCGATAGCCGGCGGCCGGTGGGCGGTCCTCGCGATCCTCTTCGTTCATCTGGTGCTCGCCGTCGAAGGACTCCTGTGGCGGGCCGCCCGGATGTCCAGCGATGTCCTGGTATGGCTGCTCGGCGCGACCAGCGCCTGGATACTGGCGGGCGTCCTGGACAAGCCGGGCAACGGCTCGGACTGGCTCTTCAGCGCCCCCGGCCAGGAGTATCTCTGGCTCGGGCTGCCGATCGTCCTCGGCGCTCTCGTCCATGACATCGGGGACGCGCTGACCGTCTCCGGCTGCCCGATCCTCTGGCCGATCCCGCTGGGCCGCAAGCGCTGGTACCCGCTGGGGCCGCCGAAGGGCATGCGGTTCCGGGCCGGCAGCTGGGTGGAGCTGAAGGTGCTGATGCCGGCGTTCATGGTGCTCGGAGGAGTGGGCGGGGCGGCCGCCCTCAACTTCATCTGACCACTGACCGCCCCGGGACCCTCCAGGAGATCAGGCCGATTCGCGCGGCACCAGCCGGTGCGCCAGGACGATCTCCCGAGCCGTCCCCGGACCGTCCCCGTCCAGCCGGTCGAGCAGCAGCTGCGCGGCCGAACGGCCGATCTCCCGCGCCGGGTTGAGCACCGTGGTCAGCGCGGGGGAGATCAGTGACGCCGCCTCGATGTCGTCGTACCCGGTGATCGCCACGTCGTCCGGCACCCGCAGTCCCGCCGCCCTCGCGGTGTCCAGGGCGCCGATCGCGATCAGGTCGTTGGCGCACACCACGGCGTCCGGCGGTTCTCCGGCGGTCAGCACAGTCGTCGCCCCGGCCCGCCCGCCCTCGCGGGTGAAGCCGGTCCAGACGACGAGTTCACCGGGCACCGGCAGCCCCGCAGCCTCCAGGGCCTTCCGGTAGCCCATTCCGTTCGACGCCCTTGCGATCCCGCTGTCCGACATCTTCCGGGACTGGGGTCTGCAGAACACGTACGCTGGACTGATCCTGCCCGGCATAGGCAACGGTTTGGCGATCTTCCTGCTGCGCCAGTTATTCCTGGCCATTCCGCGCGAACTCGTCGAGGCGGCCCGGATGGACGGGCTCAGCTGGTGGGGCGTCTTCTCGAAGATCTACGTCCCCCTGTCGCGGCCCACGCTGATCGGCGCCGGACTGACCCTGTTCACGTTCCAGTGGCAGTCCTACATGCGGCCGCTGCTGGTCGGGACGGAACCGGACAAGCAGCTCGGCCCGATCGCGCTGGGCACCCTCCAGGGGCAGATGGTCGTCGACTACGGCCAGGTGCTCGCCGCCGCTGTCGTCCTGACCGTCATCCCGCTCGTCGTACTGCTGCGACTGCAGCGGTACTTCACGCAGTCCATCGCGGGCAGCGGCCTGAAGTGACTACCAAGAAAGCCGCGAACGACCCGAGGAACACAATGATTCAACACCCCGCCGACGTCCTCCTGGACACCGATATCGGCAGCGACGTCGACGACGCTCTCGCCCTCGGCGTGCTGCTCGGCTCGCCCGAGGCCCGGATCACCGGCATCACCACCGTCTACGGCGACACCCTGCTGAGAGCCCGCCTTGCCCACCGGCTCGGGGCCCTCGCCGGCCACGACCTCACCGTCGTCCCCGGCGCCGGTGAGACTCTCTCCGGCAAGGGCGTCTGGTGGGCCGGGCACGAGGGCAAGGCCTTCACCGACCTGGAGACCGAGCGGGTACGCGACGACATCGCCGCCGACCGCTACCTGGTCGACACCGTTCTCGCCAGGCCCGGCGCCACCGACATCATCGCCATCGCCCCGCTCGCCAACATCGCCCGCGCGATCCGTCGCGACGACCGTTTCGCCACGGGCGTACGCACCCTGTACATGATGGGAGGCAGCTTCGGGCCCGGCGCCAAGGCGGAACACAACATCGCCAGCGACATCGCGGCCGCCCGCATCGTCTTCGGCTCCGGCATCCGTGCCGTCGTCACCGGCCTGGACATCACCACGCGGCTTCGCGTCGAACGGACCGGCATCGAAGCGATCCGGGCAGCAGGTGCGTACGGTGAGGCGCTCGCCCGCGAGATCGACGCCTGGACCGGCTTCACCGGCGAACCGTGGAGCGTCCCGCACGACCCGATCACCGCGCTCTCCCTGTTGCGCCGCGACCTCTACACCACCGAACGCGGCACGGTCGAGGTCACGGACGAAGGACTGACCGTATTCACGGCCGACCCGGAGGGTCCTGTGGACCTCGTCGTCGACGCCGATGTGGAGGCGGTCGCCGAGGAGATCGTCGCCCGGATCGTCCGGGCCTCACGAGGTGACTGAGGGGCTGTCATGCGCAGGGGACCCACCGCGGGCCAGGCGAGACTTCGCGGACACGCCCCAGCGGCGCTGCAAGCGCAACAGTGCCCCGGGCGGAGGTGAACCACCCGGGGCACCGTCGTTGGCCGGGTAGCGCCGGCGCTGCCGTGCACCCTGCTGCTCGGTCCCTCAGCGCTCAGACGGAGGGGACCGCGCGTCCCTTGCCCGAGAGCCTCAGAAGGACCGCAGCCAGGGCCATGTCTGCGGGCCGACGCCACCGTCCTCAGCGATGCCCGCGTTGTAGGTGTCATTCACCCACACCTGGAATCTCTTGGTCGCCGCCTTCGAGTTCGACCCGAAGACGCCATCGATGGTTCCTGGATCCGTGTTCAGCCCCGGGATACCCAAGTACTTGAGCAGGCACTGAGCCTCGACACCTGCTGAGGTGACCTGGGTGGACGACGGACTGGCCGTCATCCCGCTGTAGTGACCGGCGTACCAGTAGCCGTTGGAATTGCTGAAGCTGCACGTAGCTGCCTGGGTGGAGACGCTGCCGGCGTGGGCAGCCGGGGCTATCGCGACTCCCCCTCCGATCAGCAGTGCCGTCATGAGAGCTGATGTGACGCTCTTGCGCAGTGACATGTCTGTCCTCCGTCTGTGAAACCGCTTGTCGGGTCGGATCCGCGGTGAGGCTCCGGCCTTCGAGGTCCTCAGCCGTTCGAAATTGACCGGGCTCGGAGTGGGATGTGCAGCCAAATGTGTTTCGGGTGGTGCCCGTTCGGATGGTTCAGAGCCGTGCGCTTGGCGTGAACTCATGTTCCACTCACCCAGCGTCTTCGTCATGCTCATTCGACTCAGATGAAATACCGCAGGTGAGCGGGCAGAGAGGACGAGGATGCTCCGCTTCCATTTCTCAGCCGAGGAGCTGGCCGGACCCCGGGTGGGCAGGGCATCGCAGGGCTCGGCGCCGGCCTGGATGCCATCCGGCACACCCCACGCCACCACATAGCCCAAGAAGTTGCGCAACTAGGCAGGATCACCCGCGCCCCGGCCCGGGTTCTACGACTCGCCGAGAGCGAGATCCGCGACGAGCTGGTCGAGGCGCTGAGCGCCTACCGCCAAGCCGTCATCGCACCCCATGTCGAAGCCGCGCGGCGCACCGGGCGTCCGCACTCCCCTCTGTGCCGCCCTGCTCGGGAAGGGCCTGCCTGAGCAGCACCAGGGCGGCAGGGCGGACGAGGAGAACCGCCGGCGCCCGCCAGCGAGATGCCGGCGGGCGCCCCTGAACGTTGCTCCGGTCGGCTCAGCCGTGCCAGGACCGCCACAGCGCCGCATAGGCGCCGTCCGCCGCCACCAGCTCGTCATGGCTGCCCAGTTCGCTGATCCGGCCGCGCTCGACCACCGCGATCACATCCGCGTCGTGCGCGGTGTGCAGCCGGTGCGCGATCGCCACGACCGTACGGCCGTCCAGCACCCGCGCCAGCGAGCGTTCCAGATGCCGGGCCGCCCGCGGGTCCAGCAGCGAGGTCGCCTCGTCCAGCACCAGCGTGTGCGGATCGGCCAGCACCAGCCGGGCCAGCGCGATCTGCTGCGTCTGCGCCGGGGTCAGTGCCAGACCGCCCGAACCGACCTCGGTGTCCAGTCCCTCGTCCAGCGCCTTCGCCCAGCCGTCCGCGTCGACCGCGGCGAGCGACGCCCACAGCTCGGCGTCCTCGGCACCCGTACGGGCCAGCAGCAGATTGTCGCGCAGCGAACCGACGAACACATGGTGCTCCTGGTTGACCAGCGCCACATGCGTGCGTACCCGCTCCGCCGTCATCCGGGACAACTCCGCACCGCCCAGCGTGACTTCACCGCTGCGCGGGGCGTAGATCCCGGCCAGCAGCCGGCCGAGCGTGGACTTGCCCGCACCGGACGGGCCGACCAGCGCAAGGCGCGTGCCCGGGGCGACATCCAGCGACACCTTGTGCAGGACGTCGACCCCGTCGCGATAGCCGAAGTGCACATCGCCCGCCCGGACGTCCCGGCCGTCCGGGGCCACCTCCGTCTCGCCCGCGTCCGGCTCGATGTCCCGGACGCCGACCAGCCGGGCCAGCGACACCTGCGCGACCTGCAGCTCGTCGTACCAGCGCAGGATCAGACCGATCGGGTCGACCATCATCTGCGCGAGCAGCGCACCGGTCGTCAGCTGTCCGACGGTGAGCCACCCCTCGATGACGAACCAGCCGCCGAGCATCAGGACTGCGCCGAGGATCGTCACGTACGTGACGTTGATGACGGGGAACAGCACCGAACGCAGGTACAGCGTGTACCGCTCCCAGGCCGTCCACTCCTTGATCCGCCGGTCCGACAGTGCCACCCGGCGCGCGCCGAGCCGGTGCGCCTCCACCGTCCGCCCGGCGTCCACGGTCTCCGCGAGCATCGCCGCGACCGCCGCGTATCCGGCGGCCTCCGAGCGGTACGCGGACGGCGCCCGGCGGAAGTACCAGCGGCAGCCGAGGACCAGCACCGGCAGCGCCAGCAGCACGGAGAGCGCCAGCGGCGGAGCCGTCACGGTGAGCGCACCGAGCAGCAGCCCCGCCCACACCACACCGATCGACAGTTGCGGCACGGCCTCACGCATCGCGTTGGCCAGCCGGTCGATGTCCGTGGTGATCCGGGACAGCAGATCACCGGTCCCGGCCCGCTCCAGCACCCCCGGCGGCAGCCCGACCGAGCGTACGAGGAAGTCCTCGCGCAGATCGGCCAGCATCTCCTCGCCGAGCATCGCGCTGCGCAGCCGCATCATCCGCGTGAACACGGTCTGCACCACCAGCGCGAGTGCGAACACCGCGGCGGTGCGCTCCAGATGGAGATCGGCGACCCCGGTCGACAGGTCCTCGACCAGCCCGCCCAGCAGATACGGCCCGACGATCGAGGCGATCACCGCGACCGCGTTGACCGAGATGAGCACGGCGAACGGCTTGCGGTGGCGCCGCATCAGCTCCCGTACATAGGCCCGTACGGTGGTGGGGGTGCCGACCGGCAGGGTCGTCGCCGACTCCGGGGCGGCCGGGTCGTACGCCGGTTGTGCGACGCCGATCATGCCCTCTCCTCGATTTCCTCGATCGCTTTGATCTCGTTGACCTTGTCGATCTTGTTCAGTGCGGTCAGGGCCGCGACTTCGTCATCGGTCTCGCGGGTGACGACCGCCCGGTACCGCGGTTCGGTGTGCAGCAGTTCGCGGTGCGCACCGACCGCGACGACCGTGCCGTCGTGCACCAGCACCACCCGGTCCGCGAGGTCGAGCAGCAGCGGCGACGAAGCGAACGCCACCGTCGTACGACCGGTGCGCAGCGCCTTGATCCCGGCGGCGACCCGGGCCTCGGTGTGCGAGTCGACGGCGGACGTCGGCTCGTCCAGAACCAGGGCCTCGGGGTCGGTGACCAGTGAACGGGCCAGCGCGAGCCGCTGACGCTGGCCGCCGGAGAGCGACCGGCCGCGCTCGGTGATCCTGGTGGTCATCGGGTCGCCGTCCGTGGCGACCGAGGCCTGCGCCAGCGCGTCCAGCACATCACCGCACTGGGCGGCGGACAGCGCGTCCTCGGCGGTCACCACACCGGACGACGGCACGTCGAGCAGCTCCCGCAGTGTCCCGGAGAGTAGCACCGGGTCCTTGTCCTGGACCAGCACCGCGGTCCGGGCGGCCGCCAGCGGAAGCTCGTCCAGGGGTACGCCACCGAGCAGGACGGACGGGGCCTTCTCCGGCGGGCCCTCGGCGGCGTCGTCCGCCGTGTCCGGTTCCGCGCCCACCTCGGCGTGACCGCCGAGCCGTTCGGCCAGCCGCCCGGCCTCGTCCGGATCGCCGCAGACCACCGCGGTGAACAGACCCGACGGTGCCATCAACCCGGTCACCGGGTCGTACAGGTCGCCGGCCGGCACCGCGTCGACGGTCGAAGGCTCGGCGGTGCGGTGCAGCGAAAGCACCCGGACGGCCCGCTGCGCGGACGGCCGCGAGAAGGAGTACGCCATCGCGATCTCCTCGAAGTGCCGCAGCGGGAACAGCATCAGGGTCGCCGCGCTGTACACCGTGACCAGCTGACCGACCTCGATCCGGCCGTCGCGGGCCAGCGTCGCCCCGTACACGACCAGCGAGATCAGCAGCACACCCGGCAGCAGTACCTGGATCGCCGAGATCAGCGACCACATCTGCGCGCTGCGCACCGCGGCCTTGCGGACCTCCTGCGAGGCACGCCGGTAGCGGCCGAGGAACAGCTCCTCGCCGCCGATGCCGCGCAGCACCCGTAGCCCGGCCACGGTGTCCGACGCCAGCTCGGTGGCCTTGCCGGCCTTCTCGCGCTGGACATCGGCGCGCCGGGTGGCGCGGGGGAGCAGCGGCAGTACCGCCAGCGCCAGGAGTGGCATGGCGAGCGCCACCAGGACGCCCAGCGACGGCAGATAGAGGACGAGTCCGACGCAGATCAGTACGAGAGCGGCGGCGGCAGCGGCGAAGCGGGAGAGTGCCTCGACGAACCAGCCGATCTTCTCGACGTCGCCGGTGGACACTGCGACGACCTCGCCCGCGGCGACCCGGCGGGTCAGTGCGGCGCCGAGTTCCGCCGTCTTGCGGGCCAGCAGCTGCTGGACGCGGGCGGCAGCGGTGATCCAGTTGGTGACGGCGGTGCGGTGGAGCATGGTGTCGCCGACCGCGATCAGCACACCGAGGACCGCGATGAGCCCGCCCGCCAGCGCAAGCCGGCCGCCTGAACGGTCGACCACCGCCTGCACGGCAAAGCCGACGGCCAGCGGCAGCCCGGCGATGGAGCACTGGTGCAGCAGGCCCCAGGACATGGACTTGAGCTGCCCACGGATCTGGTTGCGGCCGAGCCAGAGCAGGAAGCGTGGGCCTGACCGGACATCAGGATCGCCAGGATCTGAGTACGGAAGATCGCGAATCTGCATGACGTCCCATGGTTCGGAAGGGCAGAGATCTGCGGAAGACCTCGAGGAGCGGGTGGGGGGACCAAACCGTGCAAGGTTCGCGTCCTGCCAGGGTCCGAGGCAAACGGTTTTTTGCTCGACGGTAAAGTTTCGGCTCGTATTCGCGGCAGGTCACAGGCGGTGAGCCCGGCCGCCCGGCCCATGGTGCGAATATGGGCGGATGCGAATAACCGGTCCGGTACGAATGGCTGTCGCGGCGGCGACCTGTGGGCTCATGCTCACTCCCCTGACAGCGTGCGGCAGCGCGCACGAGGGGCAGAAGGACGACACGAAATCCGGCAGCGCCACGAACCGGAAGGCGCCGACCGCCGACCTCAAGCGCATTCCCGACGTGGGCGACCGGCTGTACGCGCAGATACCCGAGAACTCGCGTCAGGTCGTCGCGGTCTACGGCGTGGGCAAGAACTCGGCCGACTCCACCGTCGTGCTGTACACGAAGCACGGCGCCACCTGGGACACCACCGGCAGATGGAAAGCCCACAACGGAAGGAAGGGCTGGACCACCGACCATCACGAGGACGACAAGCGCAGTCCGGTCGGTGTATTCACGCTCACCGATGCGGGCGGTGCCCTGGCCGACCCGGGCGCCCTCCTCCCGTACACACAGTCGGCGTCGATCCAGGCCCCGCGCTACTGGTCGAAGCCGTACTGGCACGACTTCGATTACGTCATCGCCATCGACTACAACCGCGTCAAGGGCACTGCGCCCAACGACCCCACGCGCCCGCTGGGACAGTCGAAGGGCGGCAGCATCTGGCTGCACATGGACCACGGCAGCGGTACGTCGGCCTGTGTGAGCCTGCCCAAATCCGCCATGCAGCTGCTGCTGCGCACCCTCGACCCGAAGCAGCACCCGGTCGTGGTGATGGGCGACAAGACCACGCTCCGCGCGGCCTGACCGCTCCCCTCTCGTCGCGCCCACTCCTGCGAGGGGGAGCGGATCGCTGCGGGCGTGGGAAGGGATGCGGTCGTTCCGGGGAGGCGTCAGGGCCGCGTCGCCCGCTCCAGCTCCATCAGGACCGAGTAGTACTCGCGCCCTGTGGCCCGGTCCATGCCGATCTCGCACATCCGGTTGGCGGAGAGATACGCGTCGTACTCGCGCGAGTTCACCTCGGCGGCCTCCTTGGCCGTCGCCGACGCCGTCAGCTCCTTGTGCAGCATCCCGCGGTCGCCCGCGAACGCGCAGCACCCGGCGTCGTCCGGGACGACGACCTCCTCCGCACACGCCTCGGCGACCGTACGCAACTGCTCCACGTCACCCAGATGCTGCATCGAACACGTCGGGTGCAGGACCGCCGAACCGGTCTTCCGCAGGATCGTCAGCTCCGGCAGCAGCTCGTCGGCCGCCCAGACGAGAGAGTCGACGACGGTCAGCTCCCGGTGCAACTCCCGGTTGTCCCCGGTGAGATACGGCACCACCTCATGGGCGATACCCAGCGTGCACGACGAGGCGTCGACGACCAGCGGAAGCCTGCCGCCCGCCGTCCAGCCCCAGGCGGCTTCGACGATGCGGTTGGCCATCACCGCATTGCCCTCGTCGTACCCCTTGGAGTGCCAGATCGTCGCGCAGCAGGTTCCCGCGACATCCTCCGGGATCCACACCGGCTTTCCGGCGCGGGCCGAGACGGCGACGACGGCCTGCGGCAGCGAATGGCCGCGATGGCCTCCGGGGCCGGCGAAGATCCGGTTCACGCAGGCCGGGTAGTAGACGGCGCTCGCTCCGACCCGCGAGGTGCGGGGCAGTCTGCGAGCGGCGGCGCCGGGGATCTCCGGGAGCCACTCGGGCACCAGATCGGGGCGTACGGCCTTGCGGGCGAGCCCGGTGACGGTCTCCAGCAGCCCGTCGCCGATCCTTTCCGCCGCGGCGACCGCCAGTCGCGCCGAGACCTCCACCGCCTTGAAGTTCTTCGCCGTGAGCGCCGCGATCCGCTCCTCGCGCGGCGAGTGCCGCTGGTGGCGGAAGTCCTTCATCATGGCGCCGGTGTCGATGCCGACCGGGCAGGCGAGCTTGCAGGTGGAGTCGCCCGCACAGGTGTCGACGGCGTCGTAGCCGTACGCGTCGAGCAGTCCGGTCTCCACCGGCGAGCCGTTCGGCTGCCGCATCATCTCCCGTCGCAGCACGATCCGCTGGCGCGGGGTGGTGGTCAGGTCCTCGCTGGGACAGGTCGGTTCGCAGAAGCCGCACTCGATGCACGGGTCGGCGATCAGCTCGACCTTGGGGATGGTCTTCAGCCCGCGCAGATGAGCCTTCGGGTCGCGGTCCAGGACGATCCGGGGTGCCAGCACCCCGTCGGGGTCGATGACCTGCTTCGTGCGCCACATCAGCTCGGTCGCCTTGGGGCCCCACTCCAGTTCCAGGAACGGAGCGATGTTGCGGCCGGTGGCGTGCTCCGCCTTGAGTGAGCCGTCGAAGCGTTCCACGGTCAGCCGGCAGAAGTCGTCCATGAACGCGGCGTACCGGTCGACGTCGGACGGCTTCGCCGCGTCGAAGGCGAGCAGGAAGTGCAGATTGCCGTGTGCGGCGTGGCCCGCGACGGCGGCGTCGAAGCCGTGCTCCGCCTGAAGCCGGAGGAGGGCTTCGCAGGCGTCGGCGAGCAACGACGGCGGGACCGCGAAGTCCTCCGTGATCAGCGTCGTACCCGACGGGCGGGAGCCGCCGACCGCGGTGACGAAGGCTTTGCGGGCCTTCCAGTAACCGGAGATGACCTTGGCCTCACGGGTGAACTCATTGGTCACCGAGGCGACCGGAGCGACAAGATCCAGCCCCTTGACGGCCGCGGCGGCCGCCCGCTCGTACGCCTCCTGCCCCGGTTCGTCCGGAGCCCGGAACTCCACCAGCAGGGCCGCGGTCTCCTTGGGCAGCTCGGCCCAGTCCGCAGGCACGCCCTGGACGCTCACCGAAGCGCGCAGCGTATTGCCGTCCATCAGCTCGACGGCGATCGCCCCCGCCTCGTTGAAGCGGGGCACGGCAGCCGCCGCGGCGGTCAGCGAGGGGAAGAAAAGCAGCGCGCTGGAGACCTTCCGGTCCAGCGGCAGGGTGTCGAAGACGACCTCGGAGATGAACCCGAAGGTGCCTTCCGAGCCGACCATCAGCCCGCGCAGGATCTGTACGGGCGTCGAGCCGTCCAGGAAGGCGTCGAGCCGGTACCCGTTGGTGTTCTTGATCTCGTACTTGGCGCGGATCCGGGCGATGAGCTCCGCATCCGCCTCGATCTCCGCCTTGAGGGCCAGCAGTCCCTCGCACAGCCGCGGCTCGGCATGCGCCAGCAGTTCGTCCGCCGCCGGATCGGCCGTGTCGACAACCGTGCCGCTCGGCAGCACGAAGGTGAGTGAGGAGACGGTGCGGTACGAATTACGGGTGGTGCCCGCAGTCATTCCGGAGGCGTTGTTGGCGACGACCCCGCCGATCGTGCAGGCGATGGCGCTGGCCGGGTCGGGGCCCAGCAGCCTGCCGTACCGGGCGAGGGTGGCATTGGCGCGCATGACCGTGGTCCCGGGACGGATACGGGCCTGCGCGCCGTCGTGCAGAACCTCGATGCCTGTCCAGTGGTGGCGGACGTCGACGAGGATGTCCTCGCCCTGCGCCTGGCCGTTCAGACTGGTGCCGGCGGCTCGGAAGACGACTTCGCGGCCCTTGCCGTGCGCGTACGACAGGATCGCCGAGATGTCGTCGATGTCCTCGGGGACCACGACGACCTGCGGGACGAACCGGTAGGGGCTGGCATCGGAGGCGTACTTCACCAGGTCCGAGACCTTCGACAGCACCTTCTCCGGCCCCAGCAGGGCGGTCAGCTCGCCGCGAAGCGGTTCGGGCGTGCCCGCCGCCCGGCCGTCGAGGACCCGGTCGGGGGATGCGGAACGCGCCGCACCAGGACGAAGGACTTCCGGCTTCGGCTCCAGCAGCGGCATGACGATGGTCCCCTCGGCGGATCGGTGCGGTACGCCCACCTTTCTACCAGCGAGGATCCGCACCGTTCATGACCGGTGCGACGATCGGGACGGTTCGCAGACAACGGTAGGTCCGCAGCTACCGGTACGGCTAACAGCGGCGCTCCGGCATTCCGGCGACCAGAGCGGAGAGCAGCCCGCCCAGTACGTCGCGCTGATCGGCGGTCAGTGGAGCCAGGATCTCCTCCGCGGCCGCCCGGCGCGCGTCGCGCAGCGACCGGAGCGTGACACGGCCCTCGTCAGTGAGCTCGATCCGGACCACCCGGCGGCTGTCCGGATCAGGGGCGCGGCGCACCCGGCCGCTCGCCTCCAGTGCGTCGACCAGGCTCGTCACGGCGCGCGGGACGACATCCAGGCGCTGCGCGAGATCCGCCATCCGGGGCGGTCCGTCGTAGTGGGCGACCGTGCGCAACAGCCGGAACTGGGCCGGGGTGATGCCTATCGGCTCCAGCTGGCGGCTCTGGATGCGGTGCAGTCGGCGGGTCAGCCGCAGCAACTGCTCGGCCAGCAGGCCGTCGGAGTCGGGGGAGTCCATACGGGAACAATATCAGGAGACCGCTCATTGTGAGTATAGGTAACAATGAGCTATGCTCTCAAAAGTTTGACTGCTGCCCGCGGCCGTCTCTCTGTCACGCCTGCCGAAGGAGCCCATGAAACCCGACGAACCCACGTGGACGCCCCCGCCCAGGGACGGCACGCAGCCGCCCGCCGAGCTGCGCCGGATCTTCCGCCTCTTCCACCCGTACCGCGGCCGGCTCACGCTGGTCGGACTGCTTGTCGGCGCCTCGTCACTGGTCTCGGTGGCTTCGCCGTTCCTGCTGCGCGAAATCCTCGACACCGCCATCCCCCAGGGGCGTACGGGACTGCTGTCGCTGCTCGCCCTCGGCATGATCCTCACCGCTGTGATGAACAGCGTCTTCGGCGTCCTGCAGACGCTGATCTCGACCACGGTCGGCCAGCGCGTCATGCACGACCTGCGCACGGCGGTCTACGCCCAGCTGCAGCGGATGCCCCTCGCCTTCTTCACCAGGACCCGCACGGGCGAGGTGCAGTCCCGGATCGCCAACGACATCGGCGGGATGCAGGCGACCGTCACCTCCACCGCCACCTCGCTGGTCTCCAACCTCACGGCGGTCATCGCCACCGTCGTCGCGATGCTGGCGCTCGACTGGCGGCTCACCCTGGTCTCGCTCGCACTGCTGCCGGTCTTCGTCTGGATCAGTCGCCGCGTCGGCCGGGAGCGAAAGAAGATCACCACCCAGCGCCAGAAGCAGATGGCTGCCATGGCGGCGACGGTCACCGAGTCCCTCTCCGTCAGCGGCATCCTGCTCGGCCGGACCATGGGCCGGGCGGACTCCCTCACCAAGGGCTTCGCCGAGGAGTCCGAGCGCCTGGTCGACCTCGAAGTGCGCTCCAGCATGGCCGGCCGGTGGCGGATGTCGACGATCGGGATCGTCATGGCCGCCATGCCCGCTGTCATCTACTGGGCCGCGGGCCTCACCCTGCAGTCCGGCGGACCCGCGGTCTCCATCGGCACACTCGTCGCCTTTGTCTCGCTCCAGCAGGGCCTCTTCCGGCCCGCCGTGAGCCTGCTCTCCACCGGAGTGCAGATGCAGACATCCCTCGCGCTCTTCCAGCGGATCTTCGAGTACCTCGACCTCAGGGTGGACATCACCGAGCCCGGGAATCCCGTCCGGCTGGAGAAGATCCGCGGCGAGGTCCGCTTCGAGGACGTCGACTTCAGCTACGACGAGATGAGCGGCCCGACCCTCACTGGTGTCGATGTCACCGTGCCGGCCGGCGGCAGCCTCGCCGTCGTCGGACCCACCGGCTCCGGCAAGTCCACGCTCAGCTACCTGGTGCCACGGCTGTACGACGTCACCGGCGGCCGGGTCACGCTCGACGGCGTCGATGTGCGCGATCTGGACTTCGACACGCTCGCCCGGGCCGTCGGCGTGGTCTCCCAGGAGACGTACCTGTTCCACGCCTCGGTTGCCGAGAACCTGCGCTTCGCCAAACCTGACGCCACCGACACCGAGATCGAGGCAGCCGCCCGCGCGGCGCAGATCCATGACCACATCGCCTCGCTGCCCGACGGCTACGACACCCTTGTCGGCGAGCGCGGCTACCGCTTCTCGGGCGGTGAGAAACAGCGTCTGGCCATCGCCCGCACGATTCTGCGGGACCCGCCCGTCCTCATCCTCGACGAGGCGACCAGCGCCCTCGATACCCGCACCGAGTTCGCCGTGCAGGAAGCGATCGACGCACTGTCCGCCGGACGCACCACGATCACGATCGCGCACCGCCTCTCCACCGTTCGCGACGCGGACCAGATCGTCGTCCTGGACGGCGGCCGGACCGCCGAGCGCGGCACCCATGAGGAGTTGCTCCAGCAGGACGGCCGCTATGCCGCCCTTGTCCGCCGGGACACCCAACTCGACCCCGTGGCAAGCTGATCGGGAGGCTGAGAAGGGGGCGCGAGGGGGGCGGGGCCGGTTCTCCGTGCGGCATGATCGCCGTCCATGAGAGCTCTGCTCGGGGTGGAACTCCCCGGATACCGGCCCGTGGACCACGACATATGGGCGAACGACGAGGGCGACGTGCTGTCGGTGCATTTTTTCGGACTGCCGCCGGACCTGCCGGCCGGGCTCGACGACGGCCCGACGCTGCGGGAGTCGCTGACCCGCTACACGGCACAGGCGGGCGGCGGCCTGATCGAAGCGTCGGTGAAGCGCCTGGGGGAGCTGCCCGCACTGCGTCAGATACTCAAGCTGCCTCTGCCGGGACAGCAGCACGGACAGGCGTTCATCGGAAGCTTCACGGTGCCGCGCGCCGGGTGCAGCACGGTGGTGAAGGTCCAGGCGGCCGAGCACGGTATGACAGGGATGCGGGAAGCGGTGGTGCTGGCGAAGGTGGGGCCGGAACAGTACTTCCGGTCCCACCCCTACGCTCCTGACGTCCAGGGCGGGCTGCCGTTCCACGCGGCGGATCACGAGCGGTGGGATGCCGAGTTTCCCGACCACCCCCTCACCCGAGTCCGCCGCACCCTTGGCGCGCTCGCGGGGGCGGTCACCGTGGTACCCGAGTTCGCCGCCCTGCCCGAGTTCACCGGGCCGGGGAGCCGAGGCTGAGACCGCACACGCGACGGCGCCGCCGCTCCCGTGGGACGGGGAGCGGCGGCGGCCGGGTGGAGCAATGGTCAGACGAGCCAACCCACGAAGTGGACGATGCCGGCGAGCAGGTTGGTGATGAGGTTCATTCGGTGTTTCTCCTCGTACATGGTGCATATGTGGGACTGCGCAGTTGCGGTCTGCAGCCCGTCGGCTGCGCCCTGTAATCATCCGATGGCGTAGAGGAGTTGAGCAACGAATAGCCATACGATCACGCGTTCAAGCGAACACCCGATCCCCTGTTCCTGTGTTCTGTTCGTCCGGTACGGGGCCCGTGTCGCCCGGGCCAGGGCGACACGGGCCGGGGCGACACGGGGATACCGTGCCCGCATGGTGAACGAGTCCCCGGACACCCGGCCCCGCCACAGGATCCGGCCGACCCGGCGCGGGCGTCTGGCGTTGCTCACGGGCGTCGTCCTCGGTATCGCGGCAGCCGTCCTCGTACCGCTGCTGACCAGGGAGGCCAAGGTCGGCCGGCCGCCACGCACCCTGGTCATCCCCGAGGGCCGGCGGGCCTCCCAGGTGTACGCGGCCGTGGACAAGTCCCTCGACGTGCCGCCCGGCACCACCGAGAAGGCCGCCGGTACGGCGGACCTCGCGCTGCCGCCCGAGGCGAAGGGCAACCCCGAGGGCTACCTGTTCCCGGCGACGTACCCCCTCGCCGCCGGCGCCACCCCGACGAGCCTGCTGACGTACATGGTGGACACGGCGCGGCAACGGTTCGGCGCGGACCACATCGCCGCAGGGGCCAGGCGCAACCACGTATCCGTCCATCAGACCGTGACGATCGCCAGCGTCGTGCAGGCCGAGGCGGACACCACGGCCGACATGGGCAAGGTGTCCCGTGTCATCTACAACCGGCTGGCCAAGGGCATGCCGCTCCAGATGGACTCCACGCTCAACTACGCGCTGAACCGCAGCACTCTGGACACCACTACCGGCGACACCAGGATCGACAGCCCGTACAACAGCTACGAGCGCAAGGGCCTGCCGCCCACCCCCATCGGCAACCCGGGGGAGCAGGCGATGGAAGCGGCGATCGCGCCGATGCCGGGCCCCTGGCTGTACTTCGTGACGGTTGCACCCGGGGACACCCGGTTCACCGACAGCTATGCCGAGCAGCAGCGGAACGTCCAGGAGTTCAACCGTATCCGGCGTAGCGCGAGCGGCAGTTGAAGGCGACGGACATGCGCGCGGTGTCACGCAGGCCGGTGTCACACCAGCGCGGCGGTGGGCCCGCCTCCACGTTCTACGGTCCTGTCTCCACCTGCCCTGTCTGCAGTGGTCCTGTCCTCGGGGGACTTGAGCAGGCGCGTGATCGCCCGCACCGCCGTCCGCCCCGCCCGGTTGGCCCCGATGGTACTTGCGGAGGGCCCGTACCCGACGAGATGGATGCGCGCGTCCCGTACGGCCTGCGTGCCCTCGACCCGGATACCGCCGCCGGGCTCGCGCAACCTCAACGGCGCGAGATGGTCGATGGCGGCCCGGAATCCGGTCGCCCAGAGGATGACATCGGCGTCCACCGTCCGGCCGTCGTCCCAGGCGACCCCGGTCGGAGTGATCCGGTCGAACATCGGCAGCCGGTCGAGCACCCCCTCCGCGCGGGCCTGCCGGATGGCGTCGGTCAGCGGCAGTCCGGTCACGCTCACCACGCTCAGGGGCGGCAGCCCCCGCCGTACGCGCTCCTCCACCATGGCCACGGCGGCCCGCCCCAGTTCCTCGCCGAACGGCCCTTCCCGGAAGACCGGCGGCCGGCGCGTCACCCAGAAGGTCTCTGCCGCCACCTCGGCGATTTCCATCAGATGCTGCGTGCCGGAGGCCCCGCCGCCGACCACGATCACCCGCTGCCCGGCGAACTCCTGAGGGCCCGGATAGTTCGCGGTGTGCAGCTGGCGGCCCCGGAAGGTCTCCTGGCCCGGGTAGCGCGGCCAGAACGGCCGGTCCCAGGTGCCCGTGGCATTGATCAGGGCGCGGGTGGCGTACATGCCCTCGGAGGTCTCGACCGACAGCCGCCCGCCATCGCCCTCACGCACGGCGCTCACCTCGACCGGCCGGTGAACCCGAAGGCCGAAGGTGCGCTCGTAGGTGTCGAAGTACTCGCCGATCACCTCGGACGACGCCCGGCTGTCATCGGCGCCGGTCAGTTCCATCCCGGGCAGCGCGTGCATCCCGTGGACCTTGCCGTATGTCAGTGACGGCCACCGGAACTGCCACGCGCCGCCCGGACGGGATGCGTGGTCGAGCACGACGAAGTCGCGGTCCGGCTCCAGGCCGACGCGCCGCAGATGATAGGCGCCGGACAGACCTGCCTGTCCGGCGCCGATCACGACCACGTCCACGTCGCGTGCTTCGCCGACCCCTGAGTTGTTCACGCTTCTACAACTGCGCGGGGGTCCGGGATGTTCCCGGTCAGCGGCCCCCGGCGATCAGCAGCGGAGTCCCGCCCGGCGCGGAAGCCGGGCGCCCGTTCGCGGCAGGCACCCCGAGCAGAGGCGAAGCCGGAACGGTGGACAGCAGTCCGCGCGCCGCCAGCTCCGGCGTGACGCCCTCACCGAACCAGTACGCCTCCTCCAGATGCGGGTATCGGAGAGCACGAAGTGCTCCACACTCAGCGCGTGATACTCCTCGATCCGGTCCGCGACCTCCGCATGACTGCCGACCAGCACGGTGCCCGCACCGCCCCGCACCAGGCCGACACCCGCCCACAGGTTGGGCGATATCTCCAGCTTGTCGCGCGAGCCGCCGTGCAGCGCCAGCATCCGCTGCTGTCCCAGCGACTCGCTCCGCCCCAGCGCCTGCTGCGCGGTGGCGATCGTCTCCGGGTGGAGATCGCCGAGCAGCCGGTCCGCCGTCGCCCAGGCCTCCTTCGCCGAATCGCGTGAGATGGTGTGCAGCCGGATTCCGAACCGGACATGGCGACCCTGCTCCGCCGCGAGCCCGCGGATCCAGTCGATCTTCTGCTTCACGGCCGCCGGCGGCTCGCCCCAGGTCAGATAGACATCGGCGTGCGCTGCGGCCACCGGCCCGGCCGCCGCCGACGAGCCGCCGAAGAAGATCTCCGGCAGCGGGTCCGGAGGCAGCGCCGTCAGCCCGCCCTCCACCTGATAGTGCGCACCGTCGAAGTCGTACGGCCGGCCGCTCCACACACCCCGTACCACCGAAAGGAACTCCGCGGTCCGCGCATAACGCCGGTCGTGGTCCAGATGGTCGCCGAACCGCCGCTGCTCGGTCGAGTCGCAGCCCGTCACCACATTGAGCAGCAGCCGGCCCCGGGTGATCCGCTGATACGTCGCGGCCATCTGCGCCGCCAGCACCGGCGAGATCACCCCCGGCCGGAATGCCACCAGGAACTTCAGCCGCTCGGTGTGCTGCGCCAGCGCCACCGTCGTCAGCCAGGCGTCCTCGCACCAGGTGCCGGTCGGCGTCAGCACCGCCTCGAAGCCCAGCTGCTCGGCCGCCTTGGCGATCTGCGCCAGATACTCGATCTCGGGCGCCCGGACCCCGCTCACCGGAGTGATCCGGTCCCGCTTGATCCCGCCGTCGGTGTACGCGTGCCGGTCGACGAGCGTGCGGCCGTCACCGCCCGTGGGCAGGAACCAGTGCAGATGAACATTCATGACGAAGCCTTTCCGTACGAGCGGGGGGCTGCCGAGGACGCGGGCAGATCGCGGTTGAACCGGGTGTCGACGTAGTCCTTGAAGGCGAACCGGCGCGGAATGAGCTTCAGATCGGCGAAGGTGTCGGCAATCACCTGCTCGGACGCAATCGCCGCCGGGTCGACGGCAACGGGCACCCGCGTCCCATGGCTGCGTTTCACGGCGCCCAGGGCCACGGCATACGGCAGTCCGGTCTCCTTCGCCCAGACCTTCGCCGACGCCTCCGGGTGCTTGAACACCCAGCTCTGCGCCCGCTGCAGACGGACCAGCAGATCACCGATCGCCTTGGACTTCGCGGTGTCCTTCAGGGCCGCGGGAGAGGCGACCTGGAAGCTGAGGCCGTTGACGATCCCCTCACCCGTGGTCAGTACCCGCGCCTGCGCACTGCGCAGGACCTGCGAGGTGTACGGATCCCAGATCGCCCAGGCATCGACCTTGCCCCGGCTGAACGCAGCCAGTGCATCGGCCGGCTGAAGGTACTTCAGCCGGACGTCGGAGACGCCGAGCCCTGCCGCCTTCAGCGAGGCGATCAGCTGGAAGTGGGCGGAGCTGCCCTGCGCCACCGCAATGGACTTGCCCTTGAGCTGCGCGGGCGACTTCAACGGGGAGTCCTTCGGGACCACGATCGCCTCTCCCGCCGACGAGCCGTGGGAGGCGCCCACCACCACGATCTTCGAATCGGAACCCGCGGCGAAGACCGGCGGTGTGTTGCCGACACCGCCGATGTCCACGGCCTCGGCGTTCACCGCCTCCAGAAGCGGCGGTCCGGAGGTGAAGGTCGACCACTTGATGCGGTAGTCGAGATCGTCGAGCTCTCCCGAGGCCCGCAGGATGGCCTCGTAACCCCCCTTCTGGTCACCGACGTCGAGCGTGACGCCGCCCTTTCCGTCGATGCTGTCCGCGGTGGACGCGGACGAGGCACCACCGCAGGCGGTGAGCAGCAGGGCGAGCGGCAGAAGCAGAGCGGGCAGGGTGCGGCGTCGTCTCATGACATGCCTCTTTCCTCAAGATCGAACGCATGGGGAATGTGTGCTGGTAGCTGAGTAACTGGTCAGGGCCGGCCGGTCGGCTGTCAGGCGGCCCTGGCCGGAGCGGTGTCCTCCGCGACACCCAGCTCGGTCAGCAGCCGGGAGCGCAGCGCGGCGAACCCCGGACCGGCCACGGTGCGCGGCCGGTCCAGATCAACGGGTGTCTCGTACGCGATGGCGCCGTCCCGCATCACCAGCGCACGGTCGGCGAGCAGCATCGCCTCGTCCACGTCATGCGTGACGAGCAGTACCGCGCAGCCGCGCCGCTGCCAGAGCTCGGCGACCAGCTGCTGGGCCTTGATCCGGGTCAGCGCGTCGAGCGCGCCGAACGGCTCGTCGAGCAGCAGCAGATCGGGTTCGCGTACCAGGGCCCGCGCCAGCGAAGCCCGCTGCGCCTCACCACCGGAGAGCGTCTTGGGCCACGCCCCGGACCGCGCGCGAGCCCGACCTCCTCCAACGCCTGCTCGGCCACCGCCCGTTCGGGCTTGCCCGGCAACCCGAGCAGCACATTGCGCCAGACCCGCCCACGGCATCAGCCGAGGAGCCTGGAAGGCAACAGCCCGCCGCCTGGGCACCAGCACCGTGCCCGTGATGTCGCGGTCGAGTCCGGCCAGCACCCGCAGCAGAGTCGACTTCCCGCAGCCGCTGCGCCCCAGGAGCGCGGTGAACTCCCCGGCGCGCAGGGTGAGATCGAGCCCGTTGACGACGGCCCGTCCGTCGAAGGAGCGGGTCAGCCCCTCCACCTGCACGGCGGTGTCGGAAAACCGGGCGCTCACTGGCCCGTGAAGGTCGGTCGCCATTGCAGCAGCAGCCTTTCGAGTACCCGGACGATGACATCGGCGGTGAGACCGAGGAAGGCGTAGACGACGAGGCAGACGACGATGACGTCGGTACGGAAGAACTCCCGGGCCTGGTTCATCAGGAAGCCGATCCCGGCGTCGGCGTTGACGGACTCACCGAAGACCAGCGCCAGCCAGGCGGTGGCGAGCGAATAGCGCAGCCCCGTCATGGCCCCGGGCAGCGCACCCGGCAGCACAACGTGCCGGATGAGCCCCCAACGCCCGAGCCCCAACGACTGCCCCGCTTCTATGAGTTGCTCGTCGACGCCGCGGATACCGGCGTACACATTGAGATACAGATGAAAGGCCACGCCGAGCGCGATCAGCGCCACCTTCGGGGCCTCACCGATCCCCAGCCAGATGATGAACAGCGGGATCAGCCCCACCCAGGGGACGGTCCGCAGCATCTGCACGGTCGCGTCCACCAGATCCTCACCGAGCCGGGACAGCCCGGACACCAGCGCCAGCGCGGTCCCGACGACACCACCGAGAACCAGGCCCACGGCAACCCGCTGGAGCGAGATCGCCATCGCCGAGGGCAGCGTCCCGTCGGCGATCAGATCCGATCCGGCCCGGGCGATGGTTCCGGGCGACGCGAGCACATCGGGATGCAGGACACCGGTCGCACTGAGCACCTGCCACAGCACGAGAAGCAGCACCGGGCCGACGGCGCGTCGCAGCGGGCGGGGTACGGACCGCAGCCGCGAGCCGCGAGCCGCGGGCGGATGTCGGCACGACGGGCTCGAGCTGGACCGTCCGACAGGAATCGGGTGTATCGCTTTTCTCTGATATATCCGGCGGGGCGAGAGCATGGCCAAGGGTCATGAAGGCTCCACGAGCAGTCCACGGACGGGGAATGGGCACGGCTCGACAGCCCGCCACCCCGACGGCGGACCCGTTACGGCACGGCGGGCTACGACAGGGGAAGGGCAGGGTGGCGTACGACGAGGCGCCTACGGCAACAGAGCGGTCCGCGAGCCAGGTGCGGGCCGAAAGACCCCTTGTTCACCTGCGGAATTCGTGCTGAAGGAACGTCAGCAGCCGCGACAACACGCGGCAGAAGCCACCCGCAGCAGGTCGATGTGACCGCGCGAAGTGAGCAGAGCTGAACGGAACATGTCGCCGAACGTAGCGACGCACCCCGGAACCGGTCAATGCTGTCTCGGCACGTGGACGCGCCATCTCGTGCCACGAGCGAGAAGATGGGGGCATGCCCGATGCCTTCAGCACCAGCGTTCTTCACATCACGACCGGTGGTACCGAGACGGTCACCGATCTGACGGACGACTGCGCACAGTTCCTCACCCGCGCCGCCGTCGGCCGGGACGGCCTGCTCAACATTTTCGTGCCCCACGCAACCGCCGGAATCGCCATTCTGGAAACCGGCGCAGGCAGTGACGACGACCTACTCGCCTCCCTCCACGCACTGCTCCCCGCGGACGACCGCTATCAACACCGCCACGGCAGCCCTGGCCACGGCCGCGACCACGTACTGCCGGCCCTCATCGCACCGCACGCCACATTGCCGGTGATCGGCGGACGGCTGGAACTGGGTACGTGGCAGTCGGTGTGCCTCGTCGATACAAACAGGAGCAACACCAACCGTAACGTCCGGTTGAGCTTCTTCGGCTAGCGAGTCGCTTCGGTGGCACTGTAGAGGGGAAGTCCGGCCGCGCCAACTGAGTGGTGCGCACGGTTGCCCGTCGGTCCGCAGGTTACTGAGCTTCGCTCCACCTCGTGCGCAGGGGAAGCTCCCTTCCGCGTCGTCCACCTGTTCCCGATGACCTCGCACGTGGAGTGCGTGGCGATTTTGGAGCCCGCCGAGAAGGGTGCCTGACCTGCGGGTTTGTGGCTCGGGTGGGTCGCTCGACCGGTTTTACTCCGTGTAACGGGTCGAGCGGACCGACTGACCCTGAGGGCGATTGACCTGCGGTTTCATCGCGGCAACGCTTGCATCCGCTTCGGTTTCAGACCTCCTTCGAAGTTTCTTGACGCTCAGATGACGCTTGCTTTGAGGCTCTGCCCTTCCGACGCACACGCCGGAGTCGCGTACGGCACTTCTCTACCCGGTGGTCACCCCGCGGGCGTCTCCACCCACGTTGCCTGGGGTCTCGTGTTCGCCACCGGGTTCTGGAGCAAGCCGGAATCGGCCTACATTGACTTCCCCGCACACCCAGGGCTTGATCAAGTTCCGTAGGTGTCCGGATCGTTGGTGATGCCCAGGATGGGGAGTGCTCGTTGGGGCTCGTCGCGGATCGCCCGGGTCGTC
>NZ_JBEXID010000025.1:0-91965 GCF_040608395.1 Streptomyces sp. NPDC005181 | reverse complement strand
ATCACCGGCGCCGCAGGCCGGCCCACCACAGCCTGACCACACGCCCGAACCCAGGGCCCACCACGCCCCGACGCGCCGTCAGACAGTCACCCACCTCCGGACGAGCCGGACTGCCGCGCGACGGATCAGGAACGGTTCGGCGACCGGCAGAGCCCCGGACGGCGGCCGGGGCTCTGCCGGGGCAGCGGACGAAGTGGCAGTCATGAGGTGGCCTCCTGGGGCGCAGGGCCGGCCCCGTCGCCCACGGGGACGGCGTCGTCATCGTCCGCACCGCGGGACACCAGCAGGCGATAACCGGGTTGTTCGTCCAGCAGGTCGCGATGGGTGCCGACGGCCGCGACGGACCCGTCGACCAGGTAGTACACGGTGTCGGCCCGGTCCAGGACGAGAGGGGAGGTGCTGGTGACGACCGTGGTCCGGCCGGACCGTGCCGTGCGCAGCCGGGACGCCATGGCTGCCTCGGTGTGCGCATCGACTGCCGAGGTCGGCTCGACCGCCAGGAGAATCTCGGGATCGGCCAGCAGGGCCCGGACGAGGCGGACACGCTGCCGCTGGCCGCCGGAGAGATTGCGGCCCTGGGCGTCGACGGTGGAGCCGAGCCCGTCCGGCAGGCCGCGGACGATGTCCTGGGCCGCGGCAGCGTGGACGGCACGGCGGAGCGCCTCGTCGTCCCGGTCCCGGCTGCCGGAGACGACATCACGCAGCTTGCCGGCGAACAGGTCGGCCTCGTTGTCCGCGACGAGAATCCGCGCGCGGACCTGGGCCTGCTCGATCTCGTCGAGGCGTGTGGTGCCCCAGGTCGCTGCCGACGCGACAAAGCCGCCGAGACGGTCGATCACCTTCGCGGAGTCCGACGGCCGGGCGCCGACCAGAGCGGTCAGCGTTCCGGGGACCACCTCGACCCCGGATTCGGGATCGTGGAGGACGGAGGGCGACTCGGGCCCGTTCAGAGGTGCCGAAGGTGCCTCCCGGCCCATCGAGTCGGGCTCCAAGGACAGGAAGTGGATGACTCTGCGCGCGGCGACCAGACCGCGGCTGATGTCGTAGCCGCCCTCGATGAAGGAGGAGACGGGCACGACGAGAACCGCCGTATAGCCGTACACCGCGACCAGTTCGCCGACGGTGATGTCGCCCTGCGCGGCCATCCGGGCCGCCAGCCAGGACACGGCGCCCAGGAACAGGGTGGGCAGGCCGACGCCGAGTGCCTGGATCCAGCTGGTCACCGCCCCGACCCGGTACCCCTCCGCCTGCAGCTCCTGCGAACCGCGCCGGTAGCGTTCGGCGTAGACGTCCTTGCCGCCGATGCCGTTGAGGACACGCAGACCGCCGGCGATGTCGGCGAAACGGGCGGCGAGGCTGCCCTGCCGGTCGCGGTACGCCGACTCGGCTCCCTGAAGCCGCCCCAGCAGCGGGCCGACCAGCACCGCGAGCAGCGGCACGCCCAGCAGCACCACCGCGGCGAGCAGTGGCGAGACGGTCAACAGCAGTGCGGCCACGACAACATAGGCGAGGACGGCGCCGACGCCGGGCCCGGTGACCGTCAGCGTATCGGCGATCATCGCGACGTCACCGAACCCGATGGTGACGATCTCGCCGGCCGTGGCCCGGCGCGGCAGCGCCGCGCCCAGCCTCGTCGCCTGGGCGACCACCACCCGCACCGTACGGAAGGCACCGTCGAGCCGCACCCTGGTCATCGTGCGGTGCCGCATGATGGCCAGCCAGGCGTTGAGCACTCCGGCACCCACCAGTGCCGCGACCCAGCCGACCAGCGCGGAGCGGCCCCCGGGCTGCAGCCCGTCGTCGATGGCGCGCGACAGCAGGTACGGCGGCAGGGTCAGGCAGATCATCCAGGAGCTGCCGAGCAGTGCCCCGGCGGCAACGCGGCGCCACTGACGGGTGACCAGCCACAAGAGATACCGCCCGGGGCTACGGAAGTCCGGGGTCTCCTGCTTCACATACGGACCGACCGGGTGATCCACGGGCTCAGTCATGTACGCACCCTGGACCGCCGGTGCGGGAGGCCGACGGGGGAGACCATCACCCGCGGTCGGTCTCAGGCCAGGCTCTCCCGCCAGGCGCGGTGGAGCCCTGCGAACCGGCCTGTCCCGTCGATGAGTTCGGACGGGGAGCCGTCCTCCACGATGCGGCCGTGCTCCATCACCAGCACCCGGTCCGCGATCTCCACGGTCGACAGCCGGTGGGCGATCACGACTGCGGTGCGGCCGTGCAGCACTGTGTCCATGGCCCGCTGCACCGCCCGTTCGCCAGGGATGTCGAGGGAGCTCGTCGCCTCGTCGAGAATCAGCACCGCCGGGTCGGCCAGCAGGGCGCGGGCGAAGGCGACCAACTGGCGCTGGCCGGCCGAGATCCGCCCGCCCCTCTTCCGTACATCCGTGTCGTATCCGTCGGGCAGACCGCTGATGAAGTCATGCGCTCCGATCGCCTTCGCGGCCTGCTCGATCTCCTCGGGGGTGGCGCCCGGGCGGCCGATGGCGATGTTCTCGGCGACCGTCCCGGAGAACAGGAACGCCTCCTGGGTCACCATCACCACACCGCGCCGCAGTTCGGGCGTGGCGAGGTCCCGGAGATCGGTCCCGTCCAGCAGCACCCGGCCGTCGGTCGGGTCGTAGAACCGGGCCAGCAGCTTCGCGAGCGTCGACTTCCCGGCGCCCGTCGAGCCGACCACGGCCACGGTCTGCCCTGCCGGGATCGTCAGATCGAAGCGGGGCAGTACTTCGCCGCCCGTTCGGTAGGCGAAGCTCACCGCGTCGAAGACGACGTTCCGGCCCGGCTGCTCACCCATGCGGGCGGGCAGCTCCTGAGGGTTCGTGGTCTCCGGCACGGTGGGGGTCTGGGCCAGCAAGCCCGCGATCTTCTGCAGTGATGCGGCGGCCGACTGATAGGAGTTGAGGAACATGCCGAGCCGGTCGATCGGGTCGTACAGCCGTCGCAGATAGAGCACGGCCGCCGCCAGCACGCCGAGTGCGAGCGTGCCGGAGGCGACTCGGTATGCACCCCACAGCACGATCCCGGCAACCGCCGTGTTGGCGACCAGCCGGGAGCCGACGACGTAGCGGGCCATCTCCAGCAGGGCGTTGCCGTTGGTCCGGCAGTGCTGCTGGTTCAGCCTGTCGAACTCGGTGTCATTGATGCGCTCGCGGCGGAAGGCCTGGACGGGACGGATTCCGTTCATGGTCTCCGCGAACTTCACGATGACCGCCGCGATCGCCGTCGACCGCGCCGCGAAGATCACACCGGCCCGCCGCTGGTAGATCCGCACCAGCACATACAGGGGCACGAACGAGAGGACGGCGACCGCGCCGAGACCGAAGTCCAGCCACAGGAGCAGCAGTGAGATGGATACGAACGAGAGCACCACGCCGATCAGTTCCTGCAGGCCCTCGCTGAGCAGCTCCCGCAACGACTCCACATCCGTGGTGGAGCGGGAGATCAGCCGGCCCGAGGTGTAGCGCTCATGGAAGTCCACACTCAGCGCCTGCGCGTGGCGGAAGATCCGCCCGCGAAGATCGAGCAGCACGTCCTGATTGATCCGGGCGGAGGCCTGGATGAAGGCGTACTGCATGCTCCCCGCGCCCGCCGAACACAGTGCGTATCCGATGGCAACGGCGATCAGCGGTCCGTAGTCCTTGTCCCTGAACGCCGGTACGCCGCTGTCGATTGCGTAGGCGACAAGCAGCGGGCCGGCCTGGACAGCGGCCTGCTGGATCAGCAGGAACAGTGCCGCCACCACCACCCGGCCCCTGAGCGGTCCGAGCAGCGACACCAGCAGGGTGCGGGTGGCACCGCGGGGCGTGGGCAGGTCGTCCCGGTCGAAGGGATCCCCGGCCCCGGCATGGACGGGGGAGTCGGGTTCCGGGCCGGTGGCCTCGGCCTTCGTCCGCGGTCCGCTGCCCTGCCCAGTACCCTTCCCGTTACCTGTCCCGGCACCCGTGCCGTGCAGGTCGCGAGCCTTGATCTCCGTGCCCGCGACCGTGCTCGTGGCCGCGCCAGTGCTCGTAACCGAGTTTGTCATTGCGCCCGTCGTGGTAGCGGCCGTTGACTTCAGGCCGGGCCCTGGGGCGTTCTCGTCGTCGCCGTCCGTCCCTGTGGGACACCCTGTTGTCGCATTGGTCATCGGGCACTGCCCTCCTCGGCAGGGACGTCCATGGCACGCACGCCGTCGTCGGCCATATATGGGGTAAGCGCATCCCGGGCGGTCGCGTCGTCAGTGAGTGCAGCGGACACCGGGCTTCTGGCTCCGGACATCAGCCAGGCGTACTCGACGTTGCTGCGCAGCAGTTCCTGGTGGGTGCCGACTGCGCTGATCCGGCCCTCCGACAACAGCGCCACCCGGTCCGCGAGCATGACTGTGGACGGCCGGTGGGCGACCACCACGGCCGTGGTCGACACCAGCACGCGCCGCAGGGCGGCCTCCACCAGCGTCTCCGTATGCACATCCAACGCCGAGAGCGGGTCGTCGAGCACCAGGAAGCGCGGCTGTCCGACGACGGCGCGAGCCAGTGCCAGACGCTGCCGCTGACCGCCGGAGAGGCTGAGACCCTGCTCACCGACCTGGGTGTCGATGCCGTGCGGCAGGTCGTACACGAAGTCGGCCTGCGCGATCGAGAGTGCTCGCCGCAGCTCGTCCTCGCCGGCACCCTCGGCGCCCATGAGGATGTTCTCCCCGACACTCGCCGAGAAGAGCGTCGGTTCCTCGAACGCCACGGACACCAGCTCACGCAGCCGTTCGCGCGGCAGGGTGGTGATGTCGGCACCGTCCAGCGTGATCCGCCCGGCGGTGACGTCGTGCAGTCGCGGCACGAGTGCCGTGAGCGTCGTCTTCCCGGATCCCGTGGCCCCGACCAGGGCCATCGTCTCGCCGGGGCGGATCCGTAGATCGATCCGGGTCAGTACGGGCGCGGAGCCGGCCTCCGCGTCCGGGTAGCGGAACTCGACGCCTTCAAAGACCATCCCGCCGTCCGTGGAAGGCACCGCAGAAGACCCCGGGTCTGACTGCGTGGACAGTTCCGCAGTCGGCTCCCCGGCCGTCTCACATTCCTCCGCAACGTCCATCACCTCGAAGAACCGCTCGGTCGCCGTGGCCGACTCCTGGCTCATCGCCAGCAGGAAGCCGATCGACTCGACCGGCCAGCGCAGCGCCAGCGCCGTCGACAGGAACGCGACGAGCGTGCCCGCCGACAGTCCGCCGTCCGCGACCTGGATCGTGCCGAGCACCAGGGCCGCCCCGATCGCCAGCTCGGGGATGGTGGTGATGAACGCCCAGATGCCGGCCAGCAGCCGTGCCTTGTCGAGTTCCGTACCGCGAAGCAGCTGTGAGAGGCCGCGGAAGGCCAGGGCCTGGCTGCGGTGCCGGCCGAAACCCTTGATGATGCGGATGCCGAGCACGCTCTCCTCGACGACCGTCGTCAGATCGCCGACCTGGTCCTGGGCCTTGCGCGCGACCACCGCGTACTTCGTCTCGAAGGCCGAGCAGAGGATCACCAGCGGTACCGCGGGAGCCAGCAGCACCAATCCCAGCGCCCACTGCTGCACCAGCAAAATGATGAAACCGACCAGAATCGTGGTGGCGTTGACCAGCAGGAACGTCAGCGGAAAGGCCAGGAACATACGCAGCAGCATCAGATCCGTGGTGCCGCGCGACAGCAACTGACCCGATGGCCACCGGTCGTGGAAGGCCACCGGCAGCCGCTGCAGATGCCGGTACAGGTCGGCCCGCATCGATGCCTCGACGCCCGCCAGCGGCCGCGCCACCAGCCACCGCCGCAGCCCGAAGAGCAGCGCCTCGACGATGCCCAGCACCAGCAGGTAGAGCGCGCCGAGCCAGACTCCACCCGGATCGTGGTGCGCGACCGGGCCGTCCACCATCCACTTGAGTACGAGAGGGATCACCAGGCCGAGGCAGGAGGCGACGATCGCCACGGCCGCCGCCCCGAACAGGCGGACCCGTACAGGCTTCACGTAAGGCCACAGCCGCAGCAGGGAGTGCGCGGTGGACCGGTCCTTGGGCTCTACATGGTTTTCGGGCATCAGGGGCGAGCCTACGGTTCACCACTGACATCCCTCATCTTGTTTTCCGCGCAGTCGTACCCGGCATCAACCGATCGGCTGATGCCGTTCCGAGCGCGATGGCCGATGCCGCGCGGGGCCGCGCGGCAGGACCCTCGTACCCATGGCCATCCGCGTCCCACTGGTTCCTCAGCAATGAACACCGCGTATCCGATGGTTGACGAAACCGCACGCACCATCACCCTCGTCGTCGTCGACGACCACCCCGTCGTACGGGACGGTCTGCGCGGCATGTTCGAGTCGGCCCCGGGCTTCGAGGTACTCGGCGAGGCGGCCGACGGCGTCGAGGGAGTCGATCTCACCACCCGCCTCGACCCCGACGTCGTCCTGATGGATCTGCGCATGCCGGGCGGCGGCGGAGTCGCGGCCATCGCCGAACTCGCCCGGCGCGGTGCCCGCTCCAAGGTGCTCGTCCTCACCACGTATGACACCGACTCCGACACCCTCCCGGCGATCGAGGCGGGAGCCACCGGCTACCTGCTCAAGGACGCGCCCCGTGACGAGCTGTTCACGGCCGTCCGCGCCGCCGCCGACGGCCGCACCGTGCTGTCTCCCGCGGTCGCCTCCCGGCTGATCACCCGGGTGCGCATGCCCGCCGGTGCCGCCGGCCAGTCGCTGTCCGGACGCGAGCGTGAGGTGCTCGAACTCGTCGCCAAGGGCACCTCCAACCGGGAGATCGCCGCCGAACTGTTCATCAGCGAGGCAACGGTGAAGACCCATCTCACGCACATCTTCACCAAGCTGGGCGCCAAGGACCGCGCCGCGGCCGTCGCGGTCGCCTACGAGCGCGGCATCCTCGGCTGACCTGCCGCGCCCTCCGCACCCTCAACCGCCTTCGCCCCCTCGCCTCCGTCACTCCCTGACGCGCAGCAGTACCACCGCCCTCGCCGGCACCGTCAGCACCTCGTTGCCCCGGTGCACCGTCGCCGGCGCGGTCGACTGATCCTCCTGCGAGGTGTCCAGTACGAGTTCGTACGCCTGCGCCCACGGCGGCCCCGGAAGCCGGAATCTGCTCGGGCGGTCGGCGGCGTGGAGGATTGCCAGAAAGCTGTCGTCGGTGACCGGCTCACCGCGCGCGTCCCGGCCCGGGATGTCGCGCCCGGAGAGATAGAGGCCGACCGTCGCGGCCGGTGCGTACCAGTCCGCCTCCGTCATCTCCGTACCCTGCCGGGTGAACCATGCGAGGTCCCGCAGCCCGTCCGCGGCCTGCGCCCGGCCGGAGAAGAACGCCCGGCGCCGCAGCACCGGATGGGTGTGGCGCAGCGCGAGCAGCCGGGCCGTCAGCTCGGTCAGCTCCCGCCACTGGGGCTGGTCGAGCAGGGACCAGTCCAGCCAGCTCACCTCGTTGTCCTGGCAGTACGCGTTGTTGTTGCCGCCCTGCGTACGCCCCATCTCGTCGCCCGCGACCAGCATCGGCACCCCGGTCGACAGCAGCAGCGTGGTGAGCATGTTGCGCAGCTGGCGGCGGCGCAGCGCGTTGATGCCGGGGTCGTCGGTCTCGCCCTCGGCGCCGCAGTTCCAGGCCCGGTTGTCCGACGTGCCGTCCCGGTTGCCCTCGCCGTTTGCCTCGTTGTGCTTCTGCTCGTAACTGACCAGATCGCGCAGGGTGAAGCCGTCGTGCGCGGTGATGAAGTTGACCGAGGCGTACGGGCGGCGGCCGCCCCACGCGTAGAGATCGCTCGATCCGGTCAGCCGGTAGCCGAGATCCCGTACGTCGGGCAGGGCGCCGCGCCAGAAGTCCCGCACGGCGTCCCGGTAGCGGTCGTTCCACTCGGTCCACAGCGGCGGGAACGCGCCCACCTGGTAGCCGCCGTTGCCGACGTCCCATGGCTCGGCGATCAGTTTCACCCGGCGCAGCACCGGGTCCTGGGCGATCACCGCGAGGAACGGGGACAGCATGTCGACGTCGTGCATCGAGCGGGCCAGCGCCGCAGCCAGATCGAAGCGGAAGCCGTCGACACCCATCTCCGTGACCCAGTACCGCAGCGAGTCCGTGATCAGCCGCAGCACGTGCGGCTGCACCACGTGCAGGGTGTTGCCGCAGCCGGTGTAGTCGGCGTATCTGCGGGCGTCGGACTGGAGCCGGTAGTACCCGCGGTTGTCGATGCCGCGCAGCGACAGCATCGGACCCAGCTCGCTCGCCTCCGCCGTGTGGTTGTAGACCACATCGAGGATCACCTCGATCCCGGCGTCGTGCAGCGCCCGCACCATCCGCTTGAACTCGCCGACCTGCTGGCCTCCCGTACCGCTGGCCGAGTAGTCCGCGTGCGGGGCGAAGTAGCCGATCGAGTTGTAGCCCCAGTAGTTGTGCAGCCCGCGCCGGAGCAGATGGTCCTCGTGGGCGAACTGATGCACCGGCAGCAGCTCCACCGCCGTCACCCCGAGCCGCTGCAGATGGCCGATGGCCGCAGGGTGGGCGAGACCGGCGTACGTGCCGCGCAGCTCCTCAGGGATCCCCGGGTGCAGCTTGGTGAAGCCGCGCACATGCAGCTCGTAGATGACGGAGTCCGCCCACGGTGTCTTGGGCCGCCGGTCCTCCGCCCAGTCGTCGTCATCGTGGACGACGACACCCTTCGGTACGGACGGAGCGGAGTCCCGTTCGTCGCGCACGGTGTCGGCAACCTGCTGCTGCGGCCAGTCCCTCACATGGCCGTACACCTCGGCCGGCAGGGTGAATGAGCCGTCCACGGCCCGTGCGTAGGGGTCGAGGAGCAGTTTTGCCGCATTCCACCGGGCTCCCGTCCACGGGTCCCAGCGGCCGTGCACCCGGTAGCCGTACCGCTGCCCCGGCCGCACGCCCGGCACGAAGCCGTGCCAGACCTCATGGGTCAGCTCGGTCAGCGGGAGGCGTGTCTCGCCCCCTTCCTCGTCGAAGAGGCAGAGCTCGACGGCTTCGGCGCCGCCCGCCCAGAGCGCGAAGTTGGTACCCGCCACCCCGTCGGGCCCCACCCGGAAGCGGGCCCCGAGCGGCATCGGCGCACCGGGCCACACGGCCGGCTGCTGCTGCCCGCCGGAGGGGAACCGCCCGCTCGCCGGGCCGGTCCCCGCCTCTTCCGCTGTCCGCTCCACCGCCTCCCTGACCGGCCCTGGCACTGTCTCCTGCTCGGCTGCGCTCGACACTCTCAGCCTCCCGCGGCTCGTCCGGACCCGGCACCGAAGAGGAGCGCACGGCGTCCCGGCCGTGGCTCCTCGAGTGTGGTCCTCCCTCTGTTCTGCCCAGGGCAGGGCCCGCACTCACGTTTCCCCGGCCCGCTCCGGTCGTTGGGGGAATGTGAACCACAACGCGAAGAAGGCAGGAGCGAGCCCGGCCACCGTGCTGACATGGGCAGGACTGCTCGCCGTACTGGCCGTACTGACAGGTTGCACCGATGCGGAACCGTTCACCAACGGGAAGCCGAGGTCGTCGCCGTACACGATCAGGATCACCCCGCGGGACGGGGCCAGGGACATCAGGCCGGACGCCCGGGTCGAGGTGAAGGTTCCTGACGGGCGGCTGGAGAGCGTCAGGGTGGTGCAGACCGGGGCCGCGGAGCAGCGCGAGGACGCGGAGCAGCCCGAGTACGTGGAACAGCGCACGTACGTGGAGCAGGGCGAGGACGAACGGCAGCGCGAGATGCATGGCCTGATCTCGCAGAACGGCCTCTCCTGGACCCCGCGCGGCACCTCGGACCGGCTCAGCCTGGCCGCCACGTACCGGGTCGACGTGGTGGCCCTGGACAGTGCGGGACGCCGCGCGGCCCGCCACACCACCTTCACCACTGCGGTCCCCAAGCAGCGCTTCACCAGCAACTTCGAGCCGGACGAACGGTCGACCGTCGGCACCGGCGTGATCATTTCCTTCCGCTTCGACCGCGACATCGAGAACCGTGCGGCGGTGCAGCGGGCCATCCGGATCACCGCCGAGCCTGCAGTCGAGGTGGTGGGGCACTGGTTCGGCGGCGACCGGCTGGACTTCCGCCCGGCTGCCTACTGGAAGCCGCGCACCAACGTCACGGTCGCGGTGGCGTTGCACGATGTGGAGGGCGCGCCCCGTGTGTACGGCAGCCAGCGGAAGACGGTCACCTTCACGGTGGGCCGCTCGCAGGTGTCCAGAGTGGACGTGGCCGCCCACACCATGGAGGTACGCCGCGGCGGCCGGGTCCTGTCCAAGGTCCCGATCACGGCGGGCGCCCCGGCCACGAGCACGTACAACGGGAAGATGGTGGTCACCGAGATGAAGGAGGTGACCCGGATGGACGGCCGGACCGTCGGCTTCGGCGGTGCGTACGACATCAAGGACGTCCCGCACGCCCTGCGGATCACAGACTCCGGCACCTTCGTGCACGGCAACTACTGGGCGGGCGGGGGCGTCTTCGGCTCGGCCAATGTCAGCCACGGCTGTGTCGGGCTGCAGGATGTGAGGGGTGGCAGCGAGGACACCCCGGCCGGCTGGTTCTTCGACCGGACGATCGTCGGGGACGTGGTCGAGGTCGTCAACTCCGAGGACAAGAAGGTTGCTCCGGACAACGGTCTGGGCGGCTGGAATCTGAACTGGAGTCAGTGGAAGGCGGGCTCCGCACTCCACTGACCCGGGTCGGCCGGACCTCGTGCAGGACCCCGGACCGGGCACCCCCGCGCAACGCTCCGAACCATGCGTCACCTGGTGAAGTTCCGAGACAACTTGGGACTGAACGGTGACATCCGAGGGAGGAAGTCCCTACGGTCGGTGTGGTTATCTAACGCTGAGCGCGCATGAGCAGCGCGCGGGGGTGGGAGCCTGCGGGCTCCCTGGGCCTTGGCGGGGCCAGGCCGTGTGAGGGGAGACGACCACATTGAACGGGCAGCCGATATCGGGGGCATCGGTCGGGGCGAACGGCAGGCGACGTGGTCGGGGGACCACCGGACTGCTGGCTCTGGTACTGGGAGCGCTGCTGCTGGTGACGGCATGCGGCGGGGGAGACACCGACGCCGGGAGCAAGGGCAAGAACACCGGTGGGGGCAAGAGCGAGGACACGACCGCCTCGCAGGCGGTGGTGACCGTCGCACCGAAGGACGGCGCCGACTCCGTCGCCACCAGCGGGGCGCTGAAGATCTCCGCCGATCAGGGCAAGCTGACCACGGTCAAGGTCGCCGACCCCAAGGGCGTCGAGGTCGAGGGCGAGATCGCGGCGGACGGCACGAGCTGGGAGCCCGAGCAGCACCTGGCCGCGGCGACGAAGTACAGCGTCCACGCGGTCGCCAAGGACTCCAAGGGCCGTCAGTCGGCGAAGGACACCACCTTCACCACACTGGTCCCGAAGAACACCTTCATCGGGCAGTACACGCCGGAGGACGGCTCCACGGTGGGCGTCGGCATGCCGGTCTCGATCCACTTCACTCGCGGCATCACCGACCCGGACGCCGTGGAGAAGGCCATCGAGGTGACGGCGGAGCCGTCCGTCCCCGTCGAGGGCCACTGGTTCGGCAACGACCGTCTCGACTTCCGCCCCGAGAACTACTGGGCGGCGGGCACCAAGGTGACTGTGAAGCTCAATCTCGACGGGGTCGAGGGACGCCCGGGGGTCTACGGCAAGCAGGCCAAGGCGATCTCGTTCACCATCGGCCGCCGCCAGGTCAGCACTGTCGACGCGAGCACGCACCGCATGAAGGTCGTCCGCGACGGCAAGGAGCTCAGGAACATCCCGATCTCCGCGGGCGCCCCGGCGACCACCACGTACAACGGACAGATGGTCATCAGCGAGAAGCTCAAGGTGACCCGGATGAACGGTGACACCGTCGGCTTCGGCGGCGAGTACGACATCAAGGACGTGCCGAACGCGATGCGCCTGTCCACGTCGGGCACGTTCATCCACGGCAACTACTGGGGCGGGTCCGGCGTGTTCGGCTCGACCAACACCAGCCACGGCTGCGTCGGTCTGCAGGACGTACGCGGTGGCTGGAGCAAGAAGACCCCGGCGGCCTGGTTCTTCGACCACTCGATGATCGGCGACGTCGTGGTCGTGAAGAACTCCCAGGACAAGACGATCCAGCCGGACAACGGCCTCAACGGCTGGAACATGTCCTGGGCGGAGTGGACCAAGTAGATCGCGACGTACGACACGACAGCGGGCCCGGTGCTGTGACCAACAGCACCGGGCCCGCTGTCGTTAGCGCCGGTTAACCTGCCTCCCATGACCGTAACCCTCGAAGCAAGCGACGGCGTCGGCACGATCCGGCTGGACCGCCCGCCCATGAACGCCCTGGACGTCGCCACCCAGGACCGGCTGCGTGAACTGGCCGAGGAGGCGACCCGGCGCGACGATGTGCGCGCCGTCGTCCTCTACGGCGGCGAGAAGGTGTTCGCGGCGGGCGCGGACATCAAGGAGATGCAGGCGATGGACCACACGGCGATGGTCGTACGGTCCAGGGCGCTGCAGGACTCCTTCACCGCGGTGGCCCGGATCCCCAAGCCGGTCGTCGCCGCAGTCACCGGCTATGCGCTCGGCGGCGGCTGCGAACTGGCGCTCTGTGCCGACTTCCGGATCGCCGCCGACAACGCCAAGCTGGGTCAGCCCGAGATCCTGCTCGGCCTGATCCCCGGCGCGGGCGGCACCCAGCGGCTGGCCCGGCTGGTCGGCCCGTCCAAGGCCAAGGACCTGATCTTCACCGGCCGCCACGTGAAGGCCGAAGAGGCCCTGACGATGGGTCTGGTGGACCGGGTGGTGCCGGCGGCCGAGGTGTACGAGCAGGCGCACGCCTGGGCCGCGCGGCTGGCCAAGGGGCCTGCCCTGGCACTGCGCGCGGCGAAGGAGTCCATCGACGCGGGGCTGGAGACCGACATCGACACCGGGCTCACGATCGAGCGGAACTGGTTCGCCGGTCTGTTTGCCACGGAGGACCGCGAGCGCGGCATGCGGAGCTTTGTCGAAGAGGGTCCGGGCAAGGCCAAGTTCCTCTGACCGAAAGCCAGTTGGGCACAGACGGCCGTGTGTTCATCCGTGCGGGCGGATTAGCTGAACCTTAAGGCAACCTTAAGGTTCAGCGCTCCGGCGATCGGTGCAGCCCTGTGTGGGCGGCACATATGTGCAGGTCGGAGCGGGTGTCGAGAGGTGCATTCTGCCACTGGCATATGCCTACCGACTGCCACGGAATGCCTCCCTCCGGGGTGGGGATTCCCGCGGAACGGCCCCGGAGCGCCCGCTGTGCGGCCATGATGGTGTGCATGGCGGGCCTGGAGGGTGTGGAACAGCCGCGACAGCGCAGCGGCGCGACTGCGGCACGCTGGATGCCGACTGTCGAGGACGAACAGGCGTTCAAGGCGCTGGAGTTGTTCGGAAATCCGACGGAGGGTGAGGTCCGGCTGCCGTCCCGTCCGGAGTCCGCGGCGACCGCTCGCCGTCTTACCTCGTGCGTGGTGCTGCGTCAGTGGGCGCTTTCCCCGCAGACGGCCGAGCATGCCGTTCTGCTCGTCTCGGAGCTCGTCGGCAATGCGGTACGGCACACCGGTGCCCGCGTCTTCGGACTCCGGATGCTGCGCCGTCGCGGCTGGATCAGGATCGAGGTGCGCGACCCCTCGCGCGGGCTGCCGTGTCTCATGCCGGTCCAGGAGATGGACATCAGCGGCCGCGGCCTCTTCCTCGTCGACAAGCTCTCCGACCGCTGGGGCGTGGACCTCTTGCCGCGCGGTAAGACCACCTGGTTCGAGATGCGGATCTCCGACCGCTGAGCCGGTCCGGCTTCCGCTGCCTCCCGGGCCCCGCCTCCCCCCCCATGACGCACAGAAGCCCCCGGTCTGCCGTGGTGCGGCGCCTCGGGGGCTTCTGTGTGGGGACCGTGAAATGGGGGTGTGTTCACGGCCGCGTAAGTCGACCTGGCCCGGGTCAATGGGGGTCGTGGAACCGACTATGGCAGACGGGTGACGGTGGAGCCAAAAGCGCTAATGGCTTAGGTCGAGTCATATCGGGACATTTCATCGGAGAATCGTAGGTGTGATGGGTCACTGGCCTGGCAATGCATGAATGAATATGTGGTTCTGCGGGTGATTCATCGAGCGCTCGGGTGATCGACGACATGCTGCGGACCCCCTGGGATCGTTGTGAATAGGGTCAATTTTCATCTTCTCGACATTGCACCCCTACTGTTCTGCTCATGAACGCCTCCGAGACATCGGTGCACCGCCGCAGCGCACTGCGGGCGAGTGCAGGGGCAGCCCTGGCCGGCGCCCTCGCGGCCGGATGTACGGAAGGGCGTGGCGCCGTCGGCGCCTCCGCGAAGACCTCTGCCGGCACGTCCACGGACGCCCCCGCGCAGGCCACCGGCAGGAGTGACGCGAGCGCACGGCCCCCGGTCCCGCACCTCGCGCCCGCCCCGCACCGCTTTCCCGGGCAGCCGGTCCAGATCGATCACGGCCCCCGCAACCGCCCCCGGGTCGCCCTGACCTTCCATGGCCAGGGCGACCCGGCCATCGCCCGGACCGTGCTTGCCGAGGCGGAACGTGCCCACGCGCGGATCACCGTCCTCGCCGTCGGCAGCTGGCTCGACGAGCACCCCGAGATGGCCCGCCGGATCCTCGACGGGGGTCATGACCTCGGCAATCACACCCAGAGCCATGTCGACATCTCGGCGATGGGCGAGGCGGCGGCGTACGCGGAGATCACCGGCTGCGCTCAGCGGCTGCGCCGGCTCACCGGCTCCATCGGCACGTGGTTCCGCCCCTCGCGCAGCCGGTACGCCACCCCGCTCGTCCAGCGCCTCGCGCGCAGGGCGGGCTACCCGCACGTCCTCTCGTACGACGTGGACTCCCTCGACTTCACCTCCCCCGGCGCCGCGGCCGTCACCCGCAAGGTTGCCGGGGAGATCCGCAACGGGTCGGTGGTGAGCCTGCACTTCGGGTACGCGGACACGGTTGCCGCACTGCCTGTCCTCCTCACCGAGATCGACCGCCGACAACTGCGTGCGGTGACGACTACGGAGCTGCTGACCTGATGCTTCCCTCCGCCAAGCGCACCGCGGCCCTGCTCGGGGCCGTCCTCATTGCCGTGCTCGTGGGCTGTGGCAGCCCCGCCGAGAAGGGGAAGGCCGAGGCCGCCGGCACCGAGGCCGCCACGCCGCCCGTCGTCGCGAACAACGCCACCCCGAAGCGTGCCACCCCGCCCGGCCTCGCCGGGATGCCGCCGGTGCTCGATCCCAAGGACGTGTACGCGGCCGACCGGGCCGGAATGATGTCACCGGTCGTCAAGAACTTCCCGGCGCGGGTGTACGTACCCAACACCAAATCCAACACCGTGTCGGTGATCGACCCGAAGACATACAAGGTCATCGAGACCATCCCGGTCGGCCACCAGCCGCAGCATGTCGTCCCGTCCTGGGACCTGAGGACTCTCTGGGTCAACAACGACCTCGGCGACAGCCTCACAGCCATCGATCCGGCCACCGGGAAGGCGGGCAGGACGGTCGCGGTCTCCGACCCGTACAACCTCTATTTCACGCCGAACGGCAGGTACGCCATCGTGATGGCCTCGATGGACCGGCAGCTGGTCTTCCGCGACGCGCACACCATGAAGAAGGCCAGGACCGTCCCGGTCGACTGCGCGGGCGTCAACCACGCCGACTTCTCCACGGACGGCCGGTACTTCATCGTCTCCTGCGAGTTCTCCGGCGAACTCCTCAAGGTCGACACGGCGAAAATGAAAGTCGTCGGCCAGCAGAAGCTGCCGCTCAAGGGGGCGATGCCGCAGGACGTGAAGCTGTCGCCGGACGGCGGGACGTTCTACATCGCGGACATGATCGCGAACGGCATCTGGGTGCTGGACGGGCAGAAGTTCACCCGGCCGAAGCTGCTGCCCACCGGCAAGGGCGCCCACGGCCTGTACGTCAGCCGCGACTCCAGGAAGATGTACATCACCAACCGTGGTGAAGGGTCCATCTCCGTCTTCGACTTCGCAAAGAACAAGCTGACGAAGAAGTGGCACCTGCCGAACGGCGGCAGCCCCGACATGGGCGGCGTCTCGGCGGACGGCAAGGTTCTCTGGCTGTCGGGGCGATACAACGCCGAGGTGTACGCGATCGACACGGCCACCGGCAAGCAGCTCGCCCGCATCCCGGTGGGCAGCGGACCCCATGGACTCGCCGTCTACCCGCAGCCGGGGCGCTACTCGCTCGGCCACACGGGAGTCTTCCGCTGATCGCCCGGCCACCCCGGCGTCTCTCTCCCCCGTCCGCCGAGGGTCCGCGGGTCAGCCCGCGATCAGCAGGGCCTCCGAGCCGACCGGCCGGTAGCCCGCCGCCTGGAACGTCCGCACGCTGCGGGCGTTCCCCGGTGACTGCTGCGCCCACACCACCGCGTCCGGCACCAACTGCCGGGCCGCTCGCGCCAGCTGCTCCCCGAGCCGTCGGCCGCGTGCCTCCTCGGCCACCTCGACCGCTGCCTCCCAGCGTCCGGCGACCCCACGGCCGAGAATCAGCACACCGCCGCCGGCGGCCCAGACCCGCACCTCGTCGCGGTACTTCATCGCCCGTGCCACCCGCGGATGTTCCGGGTCCTCGATCTCCCGGAGCCCGATGTCCGGATCGCCCGGCAGTGCGCCCGCGACCGTCAGCAGATCGATGGTGTTCATGTGCCGTCCGGTACGGGCCAGCAGCGCGCCCAGGAAGTACGGGTTCATCGTCGCGGCGAGCGGATCACCGGGGGTGGCGGCCAGCGTGGCCCGTACCCATGACGGATCCTCGTCGGTGAACACCACCGAGTGCGCGGTGAAGGCCAGCACCCCGGCGTCCCGTGCGTTCGGCTGTGCCACCACCGTCGTGCCCCCGTCCGGCGGGGGGAACCGCCCGTGCGCGGCAGCTGCCATGGCCTGAGCCAGTGCGTCCTTCATGAAGCGTCCCACTCTCCGGTCCAGGGCCCCGCCCGCCGTCCGCGGACACCGCACCCATGATGGACGACCGGCCGCCGCGATCGGTGCCTGTCGCGCCCGTTAATCTGGCCCCCGTCAGTTAGGCATGATGAAGGGGCGGAACAGTGGCGGACATCGAGTCGGCGCGCAAGGCATTCGAGCGGTACGACCTGAACGGCGACGGGCTGATATCGGCCGCCGAGTACAAGAGTGTGATGGCTCAGCTGGGTGACCCCTACGTCACCGAGACGGTGGCCCAGGCCGTCATCAACTCCCACGACGCGAACGGTGACGGTCTGCTCACCTTCGACGAGTTCTGGGCTGCCCAGAACAAGGGCTGATCGCCGGGAGGACCCCCGGCCGTGGTCGGCCGGGGGCCGCCGGACCCGTAACCACTCAGCACCCCCTCGGGGTTCCGGACCGCACACGTCCGCCAGGCGGGTGACCGGGCGGGCAGCGCCTGGACCTGTCCGGCCCGCAGCAGTCGCTGAATCCTCGGGCAGCCGGATCGGCCGCATTGCCGAACTCACCGACCGCTCAGCCGAGTCGGGCGAGACCGGGCCCGGCACCGCCGGGCCTGCGCGCACTGCCGCCGACGCAACCGGCGCCCCGGTCCGGGCCGGTCAGGCGGCGAAGTTCCGGGACAGGGAGCGTTGTTCGTCGATTTCCATCAGGTCGGGGCGGGTGTACCGCTCCGCCCGTGCGTGGTAGTCGAAGTCTCCGCGGACGAGCCCGCGGTAGTCCTGGACGCAGCGCTCAAGCGCGTCGCGCGCCGGACCGTCGATGCGTGCGGCCTCTATCTCTTCGACGAGTTCCTTTTCCGCTCGCTGCACCCGGTCGGCGATCCTCGCCAGCCAAATCCCGGCCTCGTCGACGGCCTCCTGGAGTGTGCCGCCGCGGTCCCGTTGAATGAGCCGGACCGTATTGTGCTCGTAACCGAGCATGGCTTCCTTCTCGAACGAGCAGATGTCATTGCAGATCCCTGAGTGATCGGCCACTGCATTGCGCAGTGCGATATACGCGGGAAGGGATCGGGAGGATTCCGGGAGATCTATTCCGGCAGTGATCTCGTGCAGGTCGAGGAACGGTTGCATGGCCACGGAATCACGGCGGTGCTTCACGAAGTCGGCGGTGCTCGGTACATGGCCCGCGACCCGGTCGACGGCCTCCGCGTAGTACGTCCACAGCCAGGCGACCGTGTCCCGGCGGAACTGCCGGACCCAGCGCGGCGACCGTCCCTCGCAGGTCCGCAGCATCAGACCGTCGAGCCCGTGCTCCATGGGGCCGTTCGGCGCGCTGGTTCCGTCGAGCACGTCCACCAGCCGGGCGATGGCCTCCTCGCACACGTGCGGGTCGCGGCCGGCCGGGCCGTCGTCGAACTCGTCGTCCACCAGGAACGCCCAGAAAAGCCACTGGCAGAAGAGATCGAGGTGCTCCTGCGAGGCCGCCGGGAATATCAGGGATATCCAGAGCTCCGGGCGCGTCCGGAGTATTTTCTTCCGAGCCACCGGAGACAGGGTGAGATCGTTGTCGGCCGCCCACTCCCAGGCGGCTCGTTTGGTTGCCTGAATGCCTGGATTGCAGCCCGTGCTCTCGAACGGCATATGGAATTCTGGAAGCGTGATTTTGCTCATGGTGCCCCTCGTCTGAACGTTGCGAACAGGGAATGGGAATGAGTCGCTTTCACGAATCAGTGCAGGCGCGCAGGCGATCGATTCCGGGAGAGCTCATCGCTGTCCTCTTTCCTCCGCCGGGGCCGGGGCATCGGAGCCGGGCCGGTTTACCACGGCGGCGGACCGCATGCGGACAGCGATCGCGTCACCACTCGTCACATCCAGTGAACCGTGACAGCGCGGTGGATGGAAGCAGTTTGTGACCGAAACTGCTTGATCGCCATGAACACCCGCTCACTTATGAGCAGTTGGTGAACTGTTGAGTCGGGGGACCCGGTTGGCCGAGGTAGGAGATCCGGCCGGTTCGTTAAGGAGCCGGCCGTCACGGCCGGGCGGGCGGAGTGCCCTCGTCCGGGCGACACCGTGCCCGGACGAGGACCAGGGATCAGGACAGGGCGAGCTCGGTGACGTTGTCCGCCTGGTGGACCCAGGCGGCACTGAGGCTGCCGCCCTTCACGTGCGCGTCGCCGTTGGCCCGCAGCGTTCCGATGCGGTTGCCGCCGTCGCCCGAGACCGTTCCGGGCGCCGCCGCGGCGGATCCGGCCCCGATGAGACCGGCGACGGTCAGTGCAGCGGCGACGGTGAGGATCCTGGAGTTCATGATGATTCTCCATACGAGTCGGCCGGGGAACCACGGGACGGTCCCCGAAGTTGACCTACATCTGAGATCAACGACAGGCGCGGAAAGATGATGTGCACCGTCACCCGGGCAGAGGGCGTGCGCGGGGCGCACCTGGCTGGACAGACGCACGTTCCGCAATGCATGGATGAGACGGAGAGCGACTGCAAGGTCCTCATGCTGACCACGTTCGACCTGGACGAGTATGTGCACGCCGCACTCGAGGTCGGGGTCAGTGGCTTCCTGCTCAAGGATGTGCGGCGGGACGACCTCGTGCACGGGGTCCGCGTCGTCATGGCCGGAGACGCCCTGCTGGCCCCCTCGATCACACGACGGCTGATCGCCGAGTACGCCAGTCCCGCGCGGCCCGGCGTTGCGGTGGACCCGGCTGCGACGTTGGCGGCGGCGGGGGACGCGGGCGGCTGTGACAAGGGACCCCGCTCTCTGTTGCAACAGCTGGCCGCACGCGAGGAGGAGACCCTGCGCTGCATCGCGCAGGGCATGTCCAACGCGGAGACACCGCCCTCGTGGTCAGCGAGCACACCGTGAAGACCCATGTGCGCAACCTTCTGGCCAAGTTGCAGCTGCGCGACCGGATCCACGAGGTGGTCTTCGCGTACGAGACGGGACTGGTCTCGCCCAGCTGACCGGAGCCGTGCTCCAGCCCCGCCGCCTCAACTCCTGGCTCCCCCCAACACCTCCGCACTGGTCAGCGTCCGCTACGACCCGAACTCGCGGAGGTTCTACGACCGTAAACGCGCCGAAGGGAAGAAGCACGTCCAGGCCGTGCTCGCGCTCGCCCGCCGACGCGTCACCGTCCTGTGGGCCCTGGTCCGTGACCGACGGTGGTACCAAGTCACGCCCTCAGTGACTAAAGCCGCTTCGACAACGGCATTAGGCAGCGATGCCGCGCTTGTCCATGGAGTCCTCGACTATGCGCAGCCCGTCCATGCCCGGCAGCTTCGCGATGTGCGAGTCGATGTCGCGGATGAGTCTGCGGCCCTCGGAGCCCGCGAAGAGGTGGGTCATGACGTGCGTGACCTCGCTCTCGGACATGACGCCCGAGCCGACCGGGCCCCAGGCCTTTTCGAGCGCGAACCGGGCGAACATGCGGGCCTTCTTGCTCGCCGCGAGCCGGTCACGCGCCTGCGATGCGTAGAACGCGACGTGCTTCGTCTCCTGCTGCGCGATCCGCCTCAGCAGCGGTACCAGCACCGGGTGGCTCTCCAGCGCGGCAAGCCGGTGGTACGCCGCGGTCGCCGACCACTCGTTCGCCGCGCCCCACGTCATGTGCACGGCGACGAAGTCATTTCCGACGAGCCGGCTCATCGCCGTCTGCTTCACCGTCCCCAAGCGGTCCTTCCAGCCGAGCTTCAGGCGTGTCGCCTTGAGCTCGTCGAAGTCGACCCGGATGCCGTGGCGCTCGAGCACGGCCGCGAGCGCTTCGCCGTGCCAGAACTCCTCGCGGTTCCACATCGTCATGAAAGCGCCCACCGCGGGCTCGTTGTGAGACGGGGTCGTCAGCAGATCACGCATGTAGCAGACCGTGTGGTATTCGATGTCACACATGTAGCGCAGCGTGCGCAGCGTCTGCTCGGGCAGCGGGTTGCGCTCGAACTCGTCGAAGTCGAGGTCGGCCCACTGCACGCCGGTGGAGTTCTGCGTGTACTTGTCTATGTCGAAAGCCATCAGTCACTCTTCTCGTCGGTGCGCGTCGGAATCGTCGCCCGTGCCGTGATGACGTCGCGGCGCACACCCGAACCGCCGCTCTTCCAGCGGTGGATGTTCCAGTTCCTCTTGTGCGACTCGCGCGTCAGTTCGGCGTCGGGGTTGATCGCCGAGGGCTTGCCCAGCAGCGACAGCCACGACAGGTCGGAGTGGCTGTCCCCGTAGCCGTAGGAGGCCGCGAGGTCGTAGCCGCCCTCCTCGGCGTACCGCCGAAGCCACGCGGCCCTCGCCTCGTCGACGAGCGGCGGCTTCGCGAGGTAGCCGGTGAGCACACCGTCCTTCACGTGCATGGAGCTCCCGACGACCTCGTCGAACAGGTCGGCGAGCGGAGCGGCGAGAAGGCCGATGGAGCCGGTGACCAGGACGGTGCGGTGACCCGCCGCACGGTGCTCGCGGATGCGCGCCAGGGCGTCCGCGCTCGTGTGCCGCAGCATCGTGTCGGCGTAGCCGCGCCGCACGACCTCCTCGAGACGGGCGATGGGCATGCCGCGGTAGCGGCGCAGGATCGCACGGATGAACTCGCCGCGGTCACGCTTCTCGGCGCGGAGGTAGCCGGGCAGTGAGGCGAGCAGGTCCGCTACCTCCTTCGGCCAGGCCGCCTTGCGGAAGCCTGAGGTGCGCACCCAGAGGTACTGCTCGACGATGTTGGAGTCGACGACGGTCCGTTCGAGGTCGAAGACGGCGAGTACGTCGGTACGCTGCTGCAGTTCGCGTTTCGGGCGGGCGTTCGCCGGCCGGACGGCCGTGGCCTTCCCGCGACGGTAGGCCGCTGTCAGCTCGCTCATGGCGGGGAGGTGCACCTTCTGCAGGTACTCCTCCCAGTCGATCCGCTCCACATCGAAGCCACGGTCCTCGCGCACCTCGGCCGGAAGGGCGTTGTTCAGCGCGCGGGTGTTGCGGTCGTCGAAGATGATCTCGGTCTGCGCATACGCGCGGTAGAGGTCGGTGAAGTTGCTGAGGGTGGCGATGCCGGCGCGCAGCTTGGCGTTCTCGGTTGCGAGAGCGCGCTTACGCTCGTCGTTCGGCATCAGCCGCAGAGCGGCGTCCCACAGGTCGGCCTTTTTCTTCGCCAGCAGAAGACGTCGGTTGAACTTGCGCTCGCCCGCGAACTTCCAGGTCGGTACCTTGACGAAGCCGTCGTCCTTGGGCAGCGGGTGCTGCGTGTAGTAGTCGCGTACGTTCTCGTGCATGCGGTGGAAAGGCAGCGGATTCGACGCGCCCGAGGCGATCTGGAAGTACTTCGGCTCGTCGACAGGGGTCGGGTTGGCCGCCGCGGCGAGGATGGCGTTGACGACGAAGTCGACGGGGATGACATCGAGGATCGAGTCGGGCAGTCCCGGGAAGTCCGGCAGCTGGCCGCGGCCGTAGGCGTAGATCAGCGGATCGGCGACCTTGAAGCCGTCGATCCAGCCGGGGAACGGATGTTGGAGGGCGCTCTCGATGATCGCGGGCCGGACCACCGAGAGCCGGTGTCCGGCCTCGCCCCAGAGGTCTTCCGCGGCACGTTCGGCGAGTGCCTTCGTCAGCGTGTAGACGTCGGTCCACCCCAGGCTCTGCGCGCGACGCCGGCCGGCGGCGACGAGGTGGGAACGCACCCACTCGCGCCGCGCGTTCTCGCTCGCGCGGGCCGCCGCGATCGGGCCCTCCTTGCCGTGGTTACCGCGGGCGCGGGACATGAACCGCTCGAGCTTCGCCGGCTCCCGCGAGGTGAGCTCGGTGCGCTCGTGGGCCTGCGTCGCCAAGGCCCACTCGGTGCGCCAGTCGACGTCGTGCTCGAGCTTGGCCTCGGGCACCACACCGCGACGGAGTCCCCCGACGTAACAGGTCGACACGTGGACGACGTGCGGGTCCGATCCGGAGGCGAGCAGAGCCTCGTAGAGGCTTACGGCGCCGTTGACGTTCGTGTCGAACGCCTCGTGGATGGGCGGGTCGAACGAGACGGTCGACGCCGAGTGGATGACGACGTCAAGGTGGGAGGGCAGCTCAGGAATGCTGGTCATGCTGCCGTCGAGCACTGTGATCCGCTCACGGACGATGCGCTCGGCCTCTTCGGCGCCCACAGCGTCCCGCCAGCGCTCGAATACGGGTTTGCGCAGAAGCTGCCGGAGCCGGTCCTGCCCGGTCTGGTTGCCCTTCCCGCGCACGAGGAGCGAGATGTGGGTGGCGGGGTGATCGGCGAGCAGCCGCTCAAGCACGGCCTGCCCGACGAAGCCGGTCCCGCCGGTCAGCAGGACATGCGCGTTGCCGAGTTCGGTCTTCGCGCTGTGCGTTATCACGGAAGGAGCCTCGATTCCACGGTGGATGCGACACCGGGACAGATGCCGGGGAGCGCGGCGACCATCGCGCGGATACGGCCCGCCTCGGCCCGTCCGCTCTGGTCGCCGAAGACATGGCGTTCGAAGAAGGTGCGCTCGTGCTTGGAGCGATCGACCGAGCCGAGCGGCCAGGCGGCGTGCCGGAGGGCGCGACGGGTGATGCGCTGGGCGCGGGCCGAGCGCCGGAGTCGCCGCTCCGCCTCCTCAGCGAGGAAGCGGATGTGGCGATGCTTGATCTCCACCACGGGGTTGATGATCGACGCCATGGCGGAGGACGCGCCGGCCAGACGCCGGTAGGCCGCCTGCGTGATCCATTCGTCCACGAGGCCCGTCGTCATGTGTTCGGCGACGATCTGCGTACCGGTGATGCTGGCGATGAGGGAGCGACGGATCGGGCCACGGCGTTCGCGGCGCTCCGCCAGTACCCACCGTGCCGGACCGGCGCTCGAAGGGAGGTCGCGGGCGGCGGGAGAAGCATCCAGGACGGCGTCGAGGGCGTCGGCGATCCAGAATCTCTCGAACATCCACGTGGTGAGGAAGGCGGTGACCCGGGCGTCCTTGTGCGTCGCCGTGACGAGGAGGTCGCGCACGCGGTGCAGCGTCGCACGTTCCATGTCGCGCAGCGCGCGAACGAGCCGGACGGATTCGGCGTCGAGCGGCTCTTCGGCGAGCGACCCAAGGTCGAGCGTTCCGCGGTGGCTGCCGTGTGCCGTACGGGCGAACTCACGCACGTCGAAGCCCGCTGTCTCGGGCGGCGCGGACGTCGCCTCGTCGTTTGTGTTCATGCACGGGCTTTCTGGGGCGGGAGCGGGGGTAACTCTGCAGAGGCCCCGGAACGTGCGAAAAGCTGTCGAGGGCTGTCACGTATGACCGGACAACCGGCGCATGTGTGACACGTGGCCCAGTTCCGCATGGAGGCGGATGGTGCGGCTGAAGGGATGATTCAGAGCAGACCGACCGATCATGACGGCCGGCCTGCTGTCTGTGTCGAGGCCTTTCACACTGATCGGCGGGGCGGTGCCGCGATCACGAGGGCCGGCCTGCAACCGGGGCGTTGCCGGATACAGCGCAGGTGGATCCAGTCGGCTGCCGGGTTCGACACCCTTGGCAACGGCGCCGACCGCCGCAACGCGAGCCCTGCATTTACCGGCCCCTGCTGGGAAGAACGAGAGATCCTGCGGTATCGGAGCAGCGTCTCGGCGTGTCAGTGCAGGCAGCGTGCGCCGGGCCTTGCTGGGCATCGCTCAGCCGCGCGGCCTTGTCCCATCGGAGAACTGCGCACTTTCGGCGGGACAACCCACGACGGCACAGCGCGCGATGAGGGCCTGTGGTCATAGGGCGATTCCTGAGTCCGCATGAGCATGTGCGGAAGCTCATGTCACAGGATCGATGCGTGCCCGGTCTAACGGTAATGAGCCGAGAAATGAAAGGTGTGTCATGCGCGAGGAGTCAGCCATCGGCTGCTGCGCGACCGTAGCAATTCACCTGGGTTGGCTCGTCGGGCATCGAACTCGGAAGCTCTCTCGGATCTTCAAGTTCCCATGCAGAAGCAGGTTGTTAACCAGGTGGCTCGGAAGGCCGGTGTCGGGCTCGACGGCGTGGACCCGCTCGCCACCCCATGTAATAGCTACGAGCGGGGAAGTTCGGATGTCGAGCAGATGCCATATGAAACTATGCTGAGCCGTACGGGAGTCGCACTTGTCACCGGTGCTACGTCGGGTATCGGAGCAGCGTTCGCGCGCGCTCTGGCAGACCGTGGATGGGACCTTGTCCTGGTGGCGCGCGACAGGGAGCGGCTCGGCCGGATGGCGGTCGAGCTCGAATCCCGGGGCCGTGCCGTCGAGTTGCTGCCCGCCGACCTGTCCGATCGCGCCAACGTCGAGCGTGTCGCCGCCCGGCTGGAGGACCCCGCCCGTCCGGTGGACATGCTCGTGAACAACGCCGGTTTCGGCGTGCACGCACCGATAACCTCGACCGACACCGCTCCGCACGACCGGGCGATCGAGGTCATGGGGCGCGTGGTGCTGGTGCTCGCCGGCGCCGCTGGGCGGGCCATGCGCGAACGCGGGCACGGTGCAATCGTCAATGTGTCGAGCACGGCTGGGTTCGTCACGATGGGGAGCTATTCGGCCGTCAAGGCCTTCGTGACCTCGCTCACAGAGGGACTGGCGAACGAGCTGCATGGAACGGGCGTCACCGTTACGGCACTTTGTCCGGGCTGGGTTCGCACGGAATTCCACGTGCGGGCCGGAATCCGGTCGTCGAGCATTCCGAACTTCCTCTGGCTCGACGCCGAGCGACTCGTCGAGACGAGCCTGCGCGACGTGCGGCGCGGACGGGTGATCTCCATGCCGAGCTTCCGGTACCGGTTGCTCATCTGGTTCACGCGTCATCTTCCGCGCCGCACGGTGCGATGGATCTCGCGACGGATCTCGTCCAGCCGCAACGACAGTCGTACTCACTGAAAAGAATCAGTGCGGGCGAGCCCGCACGGGAAGGAAGCGGATGCCCGCGACGATGCGCGACCGTTTCACCTCACGCTCTCACGCTGCGGCGCGTTTCGTCGCGCAACGGGGGCTGCTGAAGCCTATCGTCTGGAGCGTGACCAGCGTCACGGTACTTGGGCGCGAGCGCTTGGAGAACGTCGAGGACGCGTATGTCGTCGTCGCCAATCACGCTTCGCACCTCGACACGCCACTCATCATGGGCGCGCTGCCCCGCCGATTGGCGCGCTACCTCGCGGTGGGAGCCGCCGCCGACTACTTCTTCGACGTGTGGCGGCGGCGCGGCCTCACGGCTCTCTTCTTCAACGCCTTCCCGGTCGACCGCACCGGAGTGAACGCGCGCAGAGTGAGCGCCAAGGCTCTGCTGAACCGGGGAGTGCCGCTCCTGATCTTTCCCGAGGGCACCCGCTCGCGCGACGGATCGCTCGGGGCGTTCAAGCCGGGGGCGGCGGCGCTCGCCTCGTCGGCCCAGTTGCCGGTGCTCCCCGTCGCGGTCATCGGCGCGCATGCGGCGCATCCTCGCGGATCGAATTGGCCCAAACCGGGCCGCCTGCCAGTCGGGGTTGTCTTCGGCGAACCGCTCACTGCCTTTCCCGGAGAGTTGGTGAGCGACTTCACCGAACGCATCCGCTCGGCGATTGTCACCCTGGCCGAGGAGAACTCCGACCGCATCCTCGGCACGAATGCCACCGCACCTCACGTCCTCATACCTGAAGGAGACCGTCCGTGACCGAACCCACCTGCCGCACCGACGCAATTCGCACGGGTGATGTGAAACACATGAAGTGGTGGGGCTGGGGCGTGGAAGGCGTCGGCTTCCATCACGAGGACAAGCCCGGTTTCGCGCCGTTCGTACAGAAGGTCGTCGGTCTCGATCTCTGGGCGGGCGAGCGCACCGAACGGCCCGACTTCTCGGAGCTGAAGGTGCCGGCCTCAACGGCACCGGAGGAGTTCGTCACGGTCCTGAGCGGTATCGTCGGAGCCGAGAACGCCATCGTCGACGACATGTCACGGGTCGTCCACACGTACGGCAAGAGCCTGCGTGACCTGGTCCGCATCCGAGCCGGCGAGATCGCGCGCACCCCCGATGTGGTCGTCTACCCGGCCGACGAGGCAGAGGTGCAAAGGGTCGTCGACGCGGCCGTCGAGGCGGACGCCGTGATCATCCCCTTCGGGGGCGGCAGCAATATCGCGGGCAGCCTGGAGCCGCACGCGGACGAGTCGCGGGTGGTCGTCTCACTCGACCTCGGCCGCCTGCGCCGGGTGCTGGAGATCGACGCCGAATCCGGCCTGGCGCGCATCCAGGCCGGGGTGCTGGGCCCCGACCTGGAGACTCAGCTCAACCAGGATGGCTGGACGATGGGGCACTTCCCCGACTCGTTCACCCACTCGACGCTCGGCGGGTGGGTCGCCACGCGCTCGTCCGGCATGCAGTCGGACAAGTACGGCGACATCGCGGACATCGTCAAGGGACTGCGTGTCGTGCGGACCGGCGGGGTCCTCGTGATCCGTGCCGTTCCGAGCGCGTCGACCGGGCCGAGCGTGCGGGAGATGGTGGTGGGCTCGGAGGGGCGGCTCGGCGTCATCACCGAGGTCACGGTGCAGGTGCACCGGCTCCCCGAGAGGCGTGGCATCTACGCCTACTTCTTCAAGAACCTCGACCACGGCCTCGCCGCGATGCAGGAGATCGCCGAGAGCGACGTCTCGCCCTCGGTCACCCGTATCTCGGACGCGCACGAGACGCGCTTCTCGATGGCGACGAGCAAGGAGTCGAAGGGCATCCAGAAGAAGGCACAGGCCGGCCTCATGGCGTATCTCAAGAGGCGTGGCTGGAACCTCGACGAAATGTGCCTCTCCTTCATCGGCTTCGAGGGCGGTGACGCGCACGCGAAGCGGCAGAAGTCGATCACCGACCGGATCGTGCGCAAGCATCACGGCATCGGCGTCGGCAAGGGACCCGGTGCGCTCTACGACCAGAAGAAGTTCGATACGCCGTATATCCGCGACTTCCTGCTCGACTGCGGTGCCGCCGGCGACGTGAGCGAGACCGCCGGTCCGTGGTCGAAGCTGCGTGGCATCCATGCGGCGGTCTACGAGGCGGCCGACCGCGCCTACGAGAAGATCGGCCGCAAGGGCTGGACGATGTCGCACATGTCGCACTCGTACCACTCTGGCGCCTGTCTCTACTTCACTTTCGCCTTCGTGTTCGGTGACGACCCGCTCCGCGAGTACGACACGGTCAAGCACGCGATCCAGCAGGCGTTCGTCGACGCCGGCGGCACGATCTCGCACCACCACGGGGTGGGCCTGGAGCACGCGCCGTGGCTGGAGGAGGACATCTCGCCGCAGGGCGTCGCGGTCATGTCGGGCCTCTTCGACGCTGTAGACCCGGGTGGCAACTTCAACCCGCGCAAGATCGTGGTCTGAGCGCGGCGGTCCATGGGCCCGCGCGCGTGGGCGGTTCGCGGGCATGGGCGCGGCCACGCCGCGAACCAGGCGGATCACACACGGCCGCGTGTGATCCGTTTCGGCGCGGTCCGCTCCCGGTGCGCGCACGTCGAGAGTGGTCTGCGGACCGCTGGCATGCCACAAAGCCGAATCAGCCCTGGACGGCCGCGAGAGGCGGAGCTGGCCGCAGCGCTCGCGGAGGCCGACGATCAGATTTCCCTGATTCCGGACCCGCCGGTGTGCCTGGTGCTGTGCCAAGCGCTGATCGGCCGGAGCCGGCCCCGGGGACTCAGCGGGTCTCGGTGACCTTCGCCAGGGCACGCGGGGCATCCGGGTCCTGGCCGCGCGCGGTGGTGATCTCGGAGGCCGACAGCTGCAGTGGCAGGATCTGCAGGATTGGCTGGATCTCCTCGGGTACCCCCGAGGTCGGCACTACGAAGCCGGCGGAGGCGGCGTCGACCGCGGGTTCCCGATCACGACCAGGTCGGCGCCGCGGTCGCGCAGCCGGTGGACAGACGCCTTCCCCCTCAGCACTCGATGATGTTCACCGCGAGGCCACCCCGCGCCGTCTCCTTGTACTTCACGCTCATGTCCGCGCCGGTCTCCTTCATGGTCTTGATGACCTTGTCGAGGGAGACCTTGTGGTGGCCGTCGCCGCGCAGTGCCATCCTTGCCGCGGTGACGGCCTTGACCGCCGCCATGCCGTTGCGCTCGATGCACGGGATCTGGACGAGGCCGCCGACCGGGTCGCAGGTCAGGCCGAGGTTGTGTTCCATGCCGATCTCGGCGGCGTTCTCGACCTGTTCGGCGGAGCCGCCGAGGACCTCGGCCAGGGCGCCCGCGGCCATCGAGCAGGCGGAGCCGACCTCGCCCTGGCAGCCGACCTCGGCGCCGGAGATCGAGGCGTTCTCCTTGAACAGCATGCCGATGGCGCCTGCGGCGAGGAGGAAGCGGACGACGCTGTCCTCCTTCTCGGTCTCGGTGGCGCCGCCTGCCGCGAAGTTCATGTAGTAGTGCAGCACGGCCGGGATGATGCCCGCGGCGCCGTTGGTCGGAGCGGTGACGACGCGACCGCCCGCGGCGTTCTCCTCGTTGACCGCCATCGCGTAGAGGGTGATCCATTCCATCGCGTGGGCCTGCGGGTCGCCCTCGGCCCGCAGCTGGCGTGCGGTGTTCGCGGCGCGGCGGCGGACCTTGAGGCCGCCGGGCAGGATGCCTTCGCGGGACATGCCGCGCGACACGCACGCCTGCATGACGCGCCAGATGTCGAGCAGACCGGAGCGGATCTCGTCCTCGGTGCGCCAGGCGCGCTCGTTCTCCAGCATCAGCGAGGAGATCGACAGCCCGGTGTCCTTCGCGAGCCGCAGCAGTTCGTCGCCGGTGCGGAAGGGGTGCTTGAGGACGGTGTCGTCGAGAACGATCCGGTCCTCGCCGACCGCGTCCTCGTCCACGACGAAGCCGCCGCCGACGGAGTAGTACGTCTTCTCCAGGAGCGGGGCGCCCTCGTGGTCGTACGCGAAGATCGTCATGCCGTTGGCGTGGTACGGCAGTGCCTTGCGGCGGTGCAGGACCAGCTGCTCGTCGGCGTCGAAGTCGATCTCGTGCATGCCGAGGAGGTTGAGCCGCCCGGAGGCGCGGATCTCGGCCACCCGGTCGTCGGCGGACTCGACGTCGACGGTACGGGGGGACTCGCCCTCCAGGCCGAGCAGGACGGCCTTGGGCGTGCCGTGGCCGTGTCCGGTGGCACCGAGCGAGCCGAACAGCTCGGCGCGTATCGAGGCGGTGTGGGCGAGCAGGCCCTCGTTCTTCAGGCGGCGCGCGAACATACGGGCCGCGCGCATCGGGCCGACCGTATGGGAGCTGGACGGACCGATGCCGATCGAGAACAGGTCGAAGACCGAGATGGCCACGGGTGACTCCTCAGGGGTTGGTAGACGTCGTTGTCTGCCGGGTGGTGCGGTACGGACCGGTCGGTCCGAAGGGCAGCGGGACAAGGGATGGGGCACCGCGCTCACTGTCCAGTGTGCGCGGTGCCCCGCCTCAAACGTACAGAACCGCTTCCCGGACTACTTCAGGCCGGGGTACAGCGGGAACTTCTCGGCCAGCGCGATGACGCGGGCCTTGAGGTCGTCGGCGTCGTACGAGGGCTTCAGGGCCGACGCGATGATCTCGGCGACCTCGGTGAAGTCCTCGGTCTGGAAGCCGCGGGTGGCCAGGGCCGGCGTACCGATCCGCAGACCCGAGGTGACCATCGGCGGCCGCGGGTCGTTCGGGATGGCGTTGCGGTTGACCGTGATGCCGAGCTCGTGGAGCCGGTCCTCGGCCTGCTGGCCGTCCAGCTCGGAGTTGCGCAGGTCGACGAGGACCAGGTGGACGTCCGTACCGCCGGAGAGGACGGACACGCCGACCTCGGTGACGTCCGGCTGCACCAGACGGTCGGCGAGGATGCGGGCGCCGTCCAGGGTGCGCCGCTGGCGCTCCTTGAACTCCTCGGTCGCCGCAACCTTGAACGAGACCGCCTTGGCCGCGATCACGTGCTCCAGCGGACCACCCTGCTGGCCGGGGAAGACGGCAGAGTTGATCTTCTTGGCGAGCTCCTGCGTCGACAGGATGACGCCACCGCGCGGACCACCGAGGGTCTTGTGCGTGGTGGTCGTGACGACATGGGCGTGCGGCACCGGGTTGGGGTGCAGACCCGCGGCCACCAGGCCCGCGAAGTGCGCCATGTCGACCATCAGGTACGCGCCGACCTCGTCCGCGATGCGGCGGAAGGCGGCGAAGTCCAGCTGGCGGGGGTACGCGGACCAGCCGGCGACGATCAGCTTCGGCTTGGACTCCTTGGCCAGACGCTCGACCTCGGCCATGTCCACGACACCGGTGTCGTCCACGTGGTACGGGACCACGTTGTAGAGCTTGCCGGAGAAGTTGATCTTCATGCCGTGGGTCAGGTGACCGCCGTGGGCCAGGTTCAGACCCATGATCGTGTCGCCCGGCTTCAGCAGCGCGAACATCGCGGCGGCGTTGGCCTGCGCACCCGAGTGCGGCTGGACGTTCGCGGCCTCGGCGCCGAACAGCGCCTTGATCCGGTCGATGGCGATCTGCTCGACCACGTCGACGTGCTCGCAGCCGCCGTAGTAGCGGCGGCCCGGGTAGCCCTCGGCGTACTTGTTGGTGAGGACGGAGCCCTGGGCCTCCATGACCGCGACCGGAGCGAAGTTCTCCGAGGCGATCATTTCGAGGGTGGACTGCTGACGGTGGAGCTCGGCGTCGACGGCGGCGGCGACATCCGGGTCCAGCTCGTGGAGGGAGGAGTTGAGAAGCGACATCAGGTGGTCCCTTGGAGTCTTTAGTTGCCGGAGAACTCGGAGTACTCGTCCGCGGAGAGCAGGTCCTTCGGCTCTTCCGCGATGCGTACCTTGAACAGCCAGCCGCTCTCGAAGGGAGCGGAGTTCACCAGCGCCGGGTCGTCCACGACGTCCTGGTTGGAGGCGGTGACCTCGCCGGTCACCGGCGAGTACAGGTCGCTGACGGACTTGGTCGACTCCAGCTCACCGCAGGTCTCGCCCGCGGTCACCGTGTCACCGACCTCGGGGAGCTGGGCGTAGACGACGTCACCGAGCGCGTTGGCCGCGAACTCGGTGATACCGACTGTGGCCACACCGTCCTCGACGGCCGACAGCCACTCGTGCTCCTTGCTGTAACGCAGCTGCTGAGGGTTGCTCATGACCTGAATTCTCCTGTACGCGGGGGAGTGCTGATGAACGGTGGTCTTACGGGGTGAGACGCGACTACGTCACTTCTGGCGCTTGTAGAACGGCAGGGCCACGACCTCGTAGGGCTCGTGGCTGCCGCGGATGTCCACTCCGACACCCGCGGTCCCGGGCGCGGCGTGCGCGGCGTCCACATACGCGATGGCGATCGGCTTGCCGAGGGTCGGGGACGGGGCGCCGGAGGTGACCTGGCCGATGATCTGCCCCTCGGTGACGACGGAGAAACCGGCGCGCGGCACCCGGCGGCCCTCGGCGACCAGGCCGACCAGTTTGCGCGGCGGGGCGGTCTCGGCGCGCTCGGCGGCGGCCTCCAGCGCCTTGCGGCCGACGAAGTCGCCCTCCTTCTCGAACTTCACGACCCGGCCCAGGCCGGCGTCGAACGGCGTCAGCTCGGTGGTCAGCTCGTGCCCGTACAGCGGCATGCCCGCCTCCAGGCGCAGCGTGTCACGGCAGGACAGGCCGCACGGGATCAGGCCGTGCGGGGCGCCCGCTGCGGTGAGGGCCTGCCAGAGCTGCTCGGCGTGCTCGGGGGCGACGAACAGCTCGAAGCCGTCCTCGCCGGTGTAGCCGGTACGGGCGATCAGTGCGGGCACACCGGCGACGGTTCCGGGCAGGCCCGCGTAGTACTTCAGACCGTCCAGGTCGGCGTCGGTGACCGAGGCCAGAATGGCGGGGGACTCGGGGCCCTGGACGGCGATCAGCGCGTAGGCGTCGCGGTCGTCGCGCACTGCGGCGTCGAACCCGTCGGCGCGGGCGGTCAGCGCGTCCAGCACGATCTGGGCGTTCCCGGCGTTGGCCACGACCATGTACTCGGTCTCGCCGAGGCGGTAGACGATCAGGTCGTCCAGGATTCCGCCGTCCTCGGCGCAGATCATCGTGTAGCGGGCGCGGCCGACGGCGACGGTGCCGATGTTGCCGACCAGCGCGAAGTTCAGGAACGCCGCTGCCTGCGGGCCGGTGACGGTGATCTCGCCCATGTGCGAAAGGTCGAAGAGGCCGGCCTTCGTACGCACCGCATTGTGCTCGTCGCGCTCACTGGCATACCGCAGCGGCATGTCCCAGCCCGCGAAGTCGGTCATGGTCGCGCCCAGCGAGCGGTGCAGGGCGTCGAGGGCGGTGAGACGGGGGGCGTTGCTCATAGGTGTGGCTCCCAGGGCATGACGACGAGGACGATCCCTCCCCATCTGTCATCGGAACCTGAGAGGTTCGCCGAGAGACCCTGACGGGTTCGGCTTGCACCTTGGGTGGAGCCGCCGGGGCGACTCGCTTTTCAGATCTGCCTCATCCACGCGGTACGGGGCCTGAGAGATTCAAGGGAGGATCTTGCTCCTTCGGCGCCCGGCACAGGCAGTGGCCGGAACTCTCCCGCGCGGATTCAAGCGGCCTTTATGCAGTTGGCGGGGTCATCATCGCACGCATTACGGAAGAGTGGGGCGTCGGTACCCCGTGAGGGAAACGAAGGGTGGGACGGTTGTCTCGCATTGCCTTTTCTTTACACTTCGTGGGCAGGCGTGAGCGACCGACAGGGGGAGGGCGATGACGTTGCAGCGGTACGCGACGACCGCGGGGGTCGCGCACGGCGCGATGCCCGCGCAGCCGGACACACCTGTCCGGGAAAGCTTCGGCACGCACGCACCCGTCGTGCGCGATCTGCGCGAGCGCGCCGGGCGCAGCCCGGGCGGCCTGCACTTCGCCGCGGGCGATGTGGTGGTGGTCTCCGGGCTGCCCGGCAGCGGCAAATCGACGCTCATCCGGCGAGCGGTGACCGTACGGGCCATCGACTCCCAGGACACCCGGGACCGCTGGGCGCAGCGAGTGCCCCGCTTACTCCCGTACGCCCTCTACCGCCCGCTGGTCCGCGTCGCCCACTACTGGGGGCTCTGGCGGGCGCTGCGCTCCGGTGACTCGGTCGTGGTCCACGACTGCGGCACCCAGGCGTGGGTACGGGGCTGGCTGGCCCGGGACGCGCGACGCCGCGGCCGTGTCCTGCACCTCGTGCTGCTGGACGTCACCCCGCAGGTGGCGAGGGAGGGTCAGCGCGAGCGCGGACGCGGAGTCTCCGGTTACGCCTTCGCCCGGCACCGCAGGGCCGTCGGCAGGCTGCTGCGGGACACCGAGGCCGGCGCCCTGCCGCCCGGCTGCTGCTCGGCGGTGCTGCTGGACCGGGAGGCGGCCGGGATGCTGGCCCGGATCACGTTCACCGACCACCGCCGCTGAGGGCTGTCCGGCGGACCACGGCCGGGCAGCCTCCAGCACGGCCGCCCGTCGGCGCGGAGGGGCGCGCCGGAGTTACTGTTCTGCGGCAAGCCATGGGGTGAGAAGGGGAAGCAGTGGACATTCCGGCACCGGTCCAGACCCATCCGCAGGGCGGATGGCCGGCCAATGAGCTCGAAGAGGTACTCGGGGCCTCGCTCGGCAGCCCGGAAGCGGGCGGCCGGCTCGTCGAAGTGCTCGGCCGCAGCCACCTCTGGGTGCCGCTCCCCAACGGCGGCGGTCCCGATGCCCCGTCGCTCGACCTGCCGACGGTGGAGATCGAGGGCGCGGCGTACGTCCCCGTCTTCAGCTCCGAACAGCAGTTCCTGAGCTGCGTCGGCACCCATATGTCCTTCACCGTGGCGCCTGCCCGCGAATTCGCCCGCGGACTGCCCCCGCAGCTCGGCATCGCGGTGAACCCGGGCGGCGCCGTCGGCATGCCGTTGCCGCCGCCCGCCGTCGCCGAGCTCTGCCGCGCCGGCCGCACCTCGCTGGACGGGCCGGCCACCGGTGGACGTGTCCGGTTGTACGAGCCGGACTGGCAGGAGGAGCCAGTCGACTTCCTCGCCGCCGCGGCCGGCGAATTCGAGGAGAGCGGTGTCGTGCGCAGCGCCCGCCGCACGCTGGCCAGCATCGAGGGCGGCGACCCCGTCCTCTTCATAGGTGTCGAGTTCTCGACCTGGGACGGCGCCGGACGCAACGCCCCGATGGACGCCCTGGGGCGCGCACTCGGCCGGGTCGAGGTGCCCTGGCCGGTCAACCTGGTCCTGCTCGACGTGGCACAGGATCCGGTCGCCGACTGGATGCGGGCCAGGATCCGGCCGTTCTACCAGCGAGAGGGCCACTAGTCGGCCGGTACACCCCTTGCAGGAGCCCGGCGGCCGGTGCGCGACCCGTCGGCCCGTGGCGTCAAGTCGGTGTCAGGGACGCCGCTTAAGCTGGTTTGATGGCTAGTGCCTCGGCCACCGTGCCGCACCCGCGTGCCCCGGGAGCGGCAGGCCGACACAGTGGATCGAAGAGGGGCGGGACCCAGGGTGAGTGCGTCAGGCACCGCGGCGGCCGGGCAGGTCGAGCACATGCTGCGCCAAGTGACCCCCGGGCGCTACGACGCGTACGAGGCGTTGCTGCGGGCCCTTGCCCAGGGCCGTATCTGGATGCTGCTCTGGCACGGCCAGGCCGGATCGCCGGACGCCCAGTACGGGAACATGGAGATCGACGGGCTCGGCTACGCGCCTTGCGTGACCTCGGCCCAGGAACTCTCGGCCAGCGGCTGGAACCGGGCCCATGAGGTGGTTACCGGCGTCGACATCGCCCGCGCCCTCTTCCCCGACCGCTGGGGAATCTGGCTCAACCCGCACGCCCCCGGCGGCGGCGTCGGCATTCCCTGGCTGGATCTGAGACGGATCGCCACCGGCCTCGACCGGATGCCGGCAGGACCGCTCCGGCTCACCGAGCCGGCCATCGAGATCCCGCAGTTCTACGCACTGCTCTCGCAGAACGCCCATCACACCCCCGCGATCCGCTCCCTGCGCCGCGCCTGGGTGCAGCCCGCGCTCGGTGTCCCCTATCTCGCCATCGGTCTCGATCTCTACGACACGAGTCAGTCCTCCGTCGACGCGGTGCGCGCGATGATGCAGCAGTCGATCGGCGCGGTCCCGGACGGGCTTCCCGTCTCCACCGTCGCGATGTCCGACGAGTACGACCCGGTCGCGATGTGGCTGCGTGCCAACGCCCGCCCGTTCTACGACCGAGAGGCGCACGGCGCGCCCGCTCCCGCCACTGGTTACGGCTACCCCCAGGCCCACGGCTGACCCGTCCGGACGCCTGCCAATTGATCCCGGGATAGCTCCTGTTGGGGCACCTGCCCGATCTGGGCGAAGAGTGCCGACTTGGTCCGCTGGGACGATCGTGATGTTCGGATAACGGAAGCCACCTGGCCACATCACGGTTGCGCATCCATTCCCCGTCAGGGCTGGCGGGTGATCGGAGCAGCGTTGAAGACTCCCGCAGCAGGGACCCTTCGGTCCTGTGCACGACCTGCTTCTTCGAGCATTCCTCGCACCACACACAACTTGCACCACTGAAGTGAACGAAGCCGCTACAGCGGCGGGCATGGGTCGGTCACCACCGGCCGAGAGGGGTCCCCACCACGATGACGGCACCACTGCACGACACGAGCGCGGCCGAGACCGCGGCCGTCGATGTCGCCGCCGATGTCCCGCTGAAGGCCATCGAGGGGCGTTCGCCCTGGAAGATCGCCTGGGTGCGGTTGAAGCGTGACAAGGTCGCACTTGTCGGTGGTTTCGTGGTGCTTCTCCTGATCGTGGTCGCGATATTCGCTCCACTGATCGTGAGCCTGCTCGGCCACCCGCCGGAGGAACTCCACGAGGACATGATCGACCCACTGCTGGGTACCCCGATCGGGGGCTGGGGCGGTATCAGCTCAGACTTCCTCTTCGGAGTTGAGCCGGTCAACGGCCGGGACGTCTTCAGCCGGGTGGTCTACGGAGCGCGTATCTCGCTGCTCGTGGCCTTCCTGTCGGCCTTCGTCGCGGTCGCGTTGGGCACTGTTTTCGGCGTCATGGCCGGCTACTTCGGCGGCTGGATCGACGCGGCGATCAGCCGGGTCATGGACCTGCTGCTCGCCTTCCCGCAGTTGCTCTTCATCATCGCTCTGATCTCGGTCATCCCGAACGAGCTCTGGGGCTTCACCGGTTCGGGTCTGCGGATCGCGGTCCTCGTGCTCGTGATCGGCTTCTTCGGCTGGCCGTACATCGGCCGTATCGTGCGCGGTCAGACGCTCTCACTGCGCGAGCGAGAATACGTCGAAGCGGCGCGCAGCCTGGGCGCGGGACGTGCGTACATCCTCTTCCGGGAACTGCTGCCGAACCTGGTGGCGCCGATCACCGTCTACGCGACGCTGATGATCCCCACCAACGTCCTGACGGAAGCGGCGCTGAGCTTCCTCGGAGTGGGCGTCAAGCCGCCCACTCCGTCGTGGGGCGAGACGCTCTCGACCGCTGTGCGCACCTACGAGGACGATCCGCTGTTCATGATCATCCCCGGCCTGGCGATCTTCATCACCGTGTTGGCCTTCAATCTCTTCGGCGACGGCGTACGAGATGCGTTGGACCCGAAGGGGTCCCGCTGACGCCCCCAGACCCCCACACCGTCTCTGCGCACACACAGCCCCTGCCGTCAGTCAGGAGCGATTACCGAAACCCGCGGCCCTCAAGGACCGTGACTACTACGGAGGTTGCGAGCATCGTGACAACCCATCGCACGTCGAAGCGCAGGCTTGCCGCAGGCACGGCTGTCGTGCTCGCGGCCCTGCTGACCACCACCGCATGTGGCGGCAACGGCAAGGACGACGAGAAGGGGGGCGCCGCCAAGGCGCCCGGTTTCAACGCCGGCATCGGTAAGGTGTCCAACGCGTCCGACAAGAAGGGCGGCACGCTGAAGTTCGTCGGCACGCAGGACGCCGACTCGTGGGACCCGCAGCGCGGCTACTACGGCTTCATGTGGGACTTCGCCCGCTACTACACCCGCCAGCTCGTCAGCTTCAAGGCGGAGCCGGGCGGCGCCAGCACGGAGCTCGTGCCGGACCTCGCGACCGCCAACGCCGAGATCTCGGACGGCGGCAAGACGTACAAGTACACGCTCAAGGACGACGTGACCTGGGAGGACGGCACGCCCGTCACCTCGCAGGACATCAAGTACGGCATCGAGCGCACCTGGGCCCAGGACGTCATCTCCGGCGGCCCGGTCTATCTGATGCAGGTGCTCGACCCGAAGTCCGAGTACAAGGGTCCGTACAAGGACAAGGCCGCGGACAAGCTCGGCCTGAAGGCGATCGAGACGCCGGACGCGAAGACCATCGTTTTCAAGCTACCGAAGCCGAACGGTGACTTCGAGCAGATGCTCGCCATGCCGGCCGCCTCTCCGGTGAAGCAGCAGAAGGACACCGCGGCCAAGTACGGCCTGAAGCCCTTCTCCAACGGCCCGTACAAGATCGACTCGTACGCGCCGAACAAGTCGATGACGCTGTCTCGCAACACCAACTGGAAGCCCGCCTCGGACACCATCCGCAAGGCGCTTCCGGACAAGATCACGGTCACCTTCATGGCCAACGCGGACGACATGGACAAGCGCCTGCTCAAGGGTGACTTCGATGTCGACATCAACGCCACGGGCATCGGCCAGGCCGCTCGTACCACGGCCCTGCGCGATCACAAGGGCAACCTGGACAACGGCCAGACCGGCTTCATCCGCTACGCGGTCTTCCCGCAGACGGTCAAGCCGTTCGACAACATCGAGTGCCGCAAGGCGGTCATCTACGCCGCCGACAAGAAGTCGCTGCAGACCGCCCGTGGCGGCCCGCAGGCCGGTGGCGACGTCGCCCCGAACATGCTCCCCGCGGGCATCAAGGGTTCGGACCCCACCTACGACCCGTACGAGGTCCTCAAGAACGACAGCAAGCCGAACCTCGAGAAGGCCAAGGCGGCGCTGAAGGCCTGTGGCCAGCCGAACGGCTTCAAGACCACCATCGCGGTGCGCAACAACAAGCCGGTCGAGGTGGCCACGGCCGTCTCGCTGCAGAATGCGCTGAAGCAGGTCGGCATCGACGCCCAGGTCGACCAGTTCGACGGCGCCCAGACATCCGGCATCATCGGTTCGCCGAAGGTCGTCAAGGACAAGGGCTACGGCATCATCATCATGGGCTGGGGCGCGGACTTCCCGACCGGCCAGGGCTTCTCGCAGCCGCTGGTCGACGGCCGGTTCATCCTGCAGAGCGGTAACAACAACTTCTCCGAGCTGAACGACCCCGCGGTCAACAAGCTCTTCGACCAGGCCATCGCCGAGACCGACCCGGCCAAGGCCGGCGAGATCTACAAGCAGATGAACCAGAAGGTCTCCGAGGCCGCTGTCTACCTGCCCTTCGTCTATGACAAGACGATCACGTGGCGCAGCAGCCGACTGACCAACGCCTACACCGCGGACGCCTACAACGGTCGCTACGACTACGCCTCGCTCGGCGTCGTCAAGTAAAACCCAGTCAGTTCACGTTTCAGTGCCACACCCGCTAGGCACGAAGGGCAGGTGATGGCCGCGAGCGGTGGCCCGGGGCCCTCTCCATAAGAGAGGGCCCCCGGGTCGCCGTCGGGCCAAGCGCAGTGCTTGCATATCTCATCAGGCGAATCTTCGCCGTCGTCGTCATGCTGATGGTCATCACTCTCGTGACCTTCGGAATCTTCTTCCTCTTTCCCAAGATGATCGGGACGGATCCGGCGCTGTACTTCGTCGGCAAGCAGTCCGACCCCGCCGCCATCGAGGGCATCCGGCAGAAGATGGGCCTGGACGACCCGATCCTGGTCCAGTTCGGCAAGTTCGTGGTCGGACTGGTGGTCGGACGTACGTACTCCAACGGTCCCGACGTCACGCAATGCGCCGCGCCCTGCTTCGGGTACTCGTTCAAGACCGAGCAGGAGGTCTGGCCGCTGCTGCTCGAGTGGCTGCCGGTAACCCTCTCGCTCGCAGCCGGGGCGGTGGTGCTGTGGGTGGTCGGTGGTATCTCTGCCGGCATCATCTCGGCCCTCAAGCGCGGTACCCCACTGGACCGTTCGGTGATGGGCATCGCCCTCAGCGGTGTCTCGCTGCCGATCTACTTCACTGGCATGCTCGCCCTGGCGCTCTTCTCCGACCAGCTGGGCTGGTTCGACCGTCCGGACACGGAATTCGGCGAGGATCCAACGGCGTGGTTCAACGGCATGGTCCTGCCGTGGGTCAGCCTGGCCTTCCTTTACGCCGCGATGTATGCCCGGCTCACCCGTGCCACCATGCTGGAGGTCCTCAACGAGGACTACATCCGTACAGCCCGTGCCAAGGGCCTGACGGAACCCGTGGTGATCGGCAAGCACGCGATGCGTTCGACCATGACCCCGATTCTCACCGTGCTCGGGCTGGACCTCGGAGCCCTGGTGGGCGGCGCGGTCCTCACCGAGTACACCTTTTCCCTGCACGGCCTCGGCTACAACGCGGTGAGGGCGATCAGCGACCACGATCTTCCGGTGATCCTCGGAGTCACGCTCATCGCGGCCTTCTTCGTCGTCCTCGCCAACCTCGTCGTGGACCTCATGTACGCAGTGATCGACCCCCGAGTGAGGCTCTCATGACCGATCTGACGAAGACCGGCGCTGTTGGCGAGCCCGTCTCCGCGGGCTCGGCCCCCTCCACCGCCTTCCTCGAAGTACGCGACCTCCAGGTGCACTTCCCGACCGACGACGGTCTGGTGAAGTCCGTCGACGGGCTCTCCTTCACGCTGGAGAAGGGCAAGACTCTCGGCATCGTGGGCGAGTCGGGCTCCGGCAAGTCGGTGACCTCGCTCGGCATCATGGGCCTGCACCGTGTCGGCCAGTACGGCCGGCAGAAGGCGCACCTCTCCGGTGAGATCTGGCTGAACGGCAAGGAACTGCTGACCGCCGACCCGGACGAGGTCCGCCGGCTGCGCGGCCGCGACATGGCGATGATCTTCCAGGATCCGCTGTCCGCGATGCATCCGTACTTCACCATCGGCAAGCAGATCAGCGAGGCCTACCAGGTCCACAACAAGGTGGACAAGAAGACCGCCCTGAAGCGGGCCGTCGAGATGCTGGACCGGGTGGGCATCCCGGAGCCCCACAAGCGGGTGGAAAGCTATCCGCACGAGTTCTCCGGCGGTATGCGCCAGCGCGCGATGATCGCGATGGCGCTGGTCAACAACCCCGAGCTGCTCATCGCGGACGAGCCGACCACCGCGCTGGACGTCACCGTCCAGGCGCAGATCCTCGACCTGATCCGTGATCTGCAGAAGGAGTTCGGCTCCGCGGTCGTCATCATCACCCACGACCTGGGCGTCGTCGCCGAGCTGGCCGACGACATCCTGGTGATGTACGGCGGCCGCTGCGTCGAGCGCGGTCCGGCCGAGAAGGTCTTCTACGAACCGCAGCACCCCTACACCTGGGGTCTACTGGGCTCGATGCCGCGCATCGACCGTGACCAGACCGAGCGTCTGATCCCGGTCAAGGGCTCCCCGCCCAGTCTGATCAACATCCCCAGTGGCTGTGCCTTCCACCCGCGTTGTCCGTACGCCGATGTGCCCAAGGGCGGGATCACCCGCACCGAGCGGCCCGAGCTGCGCGAGGTCGGCAGCCGGCACCACTCGGCCTGCCACATGTCGCAGGAGGACCGCACGCGGATCTGGACCGAAGAGATTGCGCCGAAGCTTTGAGTGAGACAAAGGATTCCGAGATGACGATCCCGGAGCAGGCCACCTCCTCGCCCGAGCCGCTGCTCAAGGTCACCGGACTGGTCAAGCACTTCCCGATCACGAAGGGGCTGTTGCGCCGCCAGTCCGGTGCCGTCCAGGCGGTCGACGGCATCAGCTTCGACGTACTTCCCGGTGAGACGCTTGGTGTCGTGGGTGAGTCCGGCTGCGGCAAGTCGACGATGGGTCGGCTCATCACCCGGCTGCTCGAACCGACCGGCGGCAAGATTGAGTTCGAGGGCAAGGACATCACGCACCTCGGTGTCGCGGGCATGCGCCCGATGCGCCGGGACGTCCAGATGATCTTCCAGGACCCCTACGGCTCGCTGAATCCGCGCCACACGGTCGGTTCGATCGTCAGCGCGCCGTTCAAGCTGCAGGGCGTCACGCCCGAGGGCGGGATCAAGAAGGAGGTCCAGCGCCTGCTGGGCCTGGTCGGTCTCAACCCGGAGCACTACAACCGCTACCCGCACGAGTTCTCCGGCGGCCAGCGCCAGCGCATCGGCATCGCCCGCGCGCTCGCCCTGCGGCCGAAGCTGGTCGTCGCCGACGAGCCGGTCTCGGCGCTGGACGTGTCGATCCAGGCGCAGGTGGTGAACCTGCTCGACGACCTCCAGGACGAGCTCGGGCTCACGTACGTGATCATCGCGCACGACCTCTCGGTCATCCGTCATGTCTCGGACCGCATTGCCGTGATGTACCTCGGCAAGATCGTCGAGCTCGCGGACCGCAAGTCGCTGTACGAGGCGCCCATGCACCCGTACACCAAGGCCCTGATGTCCGCGGTGCCGGTGCCGGACCCGCGGCGGCGCGGCGTGAAGAGCGAGCGGATCCTGCTCAAGGGCGATGTGCCGTCGCCGATCTCGCCGCCGAGTGGCTGCCGCTTCCACACGAGGTGCTGGAAGGCGACGCAGATCTGCAAGACGCAGGAACCGCCGCTGATCGCGCTGAAGAGCGGCCACCAGGTGGCCTGCCACCACCCGGAGAACGCGCCGGACCAGGCGCCGGGCGAGCAGGTGCTGGCTGCGGCGCGGGAGGCGATCGAGGTCGTTTCGGTGACGAAGACGGGAGCGGCCGGGGCGGTCGAGCCCTCGGAGGAGGCAGCTGAGGCCGTCGAGGTCGCCGAGACCGCCGAGACCGCCGAGGCTGCGGAGACTTCCGAGGACGCGGCGCCCGTCGAGGTCGCGAAGGTCACTGCGCTCACGAAGCCTGCTGAGGCCGCTGAGGCCTCGGAGTCCGACGCTTCCGCAGACAGCGACGACAGCACGACACCGTCCTCGGACGACGCCGCGCCGCCGTCCGGGACCTCGGAGGACAGTGCCAAGCAGTAGTACCGGCACAATTGCCCGGTGCTCAACGAACTGTTCACGCCCTCCGTCCAGCATGCGCTCGACATCGTCGGAATTTTTGTCTTCGCGATCTCGGGCGCACTGCTCGCCGTACGCAAGAACTTCGATGTCTTCGGCATCGCAGTACTCGCCGAGGTGACAGCGCTGGGCGGAGGGCTGTTCCGTGACCTGATCATCGGGGCGGTGCCACCCGCCGCCTTCACCGATCTCGGTTACTTTCTCACCCCGCTGCTCGCCGCCGGTCTGGTCTTCTTCCTGCATCCGCACGTCGAACGGATCCAGGTGGCGGTCAATGTCTTCGACGCCGCGGGCCTCGGGCTGTTCTGCGTCACCGGCACCGTCAAGGCGTACGACTACGGCCTGGGCCTCACCGCTTCGGCGGCCCTGGGCCTGGCCACCGCGGTCGGTGGTGGTGTGCTGCGTGACGTACTCGCCAATGAGACGCCGTCGCTGCTGCGCTGGGACCGCGATCTGTACGCCGTGCCCGCGATGGTCGGCGCAGCCATGATCGTGCTGTGCATCCGCTTCGGCACGATCAATGCCTTCACCAGCGGCACTGCCGTGGTCACCGCCTTCGTTCTGCGGCTGCTGGCGATGCAGTTCCACTGGCGGGCGCCCCGTGCGTACAAGCGTTCCTCGGCCGCGGCCGAGGAGGGCTCCGCCGCCACCTGACCGGTCATGGCGCGGGTCGCGATACGTCGACACACCACCGACTCAAAAAAGCTACCGCTCAGTAATACAATCGGTGTACGGTGCATCTCATGGCACAGGCAGCTCAGGCACTCATCGGCGACAGCGAGTTCGACAGGGATACCGCCGTCACCCTTCGCGAAGAAGGCGTCTACGACGCCGAGCTCTCCGCGGGCTGGACGATCATCCACGCCGTCAACGGCGGGTATCTCCTGGCCATGCTCGGCCGCGCGCTCGGCGAGGCCCTGCCGCACACCGACCCCTTCTCGGTCTCGGCGCACTACCTCACCGCGTCCGTCCCCGGTCCCGCGGTGATCCGAACACAGGTCGTCCGCACCGGCCGTACCCTCTCCACCGGCCAGGCGTCGCTCTTCCAGTACGCGGACGACGGCACCGAGGTCGAGCGCATCCGGGTCCTCGGCACCTACGGCGACCTGGACTCCCTCTCCGACGACATCCGCACGTCGGCGAAGCCGCCGGCCATGGCGCCGATCGAGCAGTGCTTCGGCCCGGGTGACGGCCCGGCGCCCATCCCCGGCAGCTCCGCGATCACCGAGCGGCTCAACATCAAGCTCGACCCGTCGACCGTCGGCTGGGCCGTCGGTGCCCCGTCCGGCAAGGGTGAGATGCGCGGCTGGTTCGGCCTCGCGGACGGGCGTGACGCGGACCCGTACTCCCTGCTGCTCACCGTCGACGCGCTGCCGCCGACCTCGTTCGAGCTGGGGCTCAAGGGCTGGACGCCGACCATCGAGCTCACCACCCACATCCGCTGCCGCCCGGCCCCCGGCCCGTTGCGTGTCTCCATCACCACCCGCAATCTCGCGGGCGGCTTCCTGGAGGAGGACGCGGACGTCTGGGACAGCGCCGACCGGCTGGTCGCCCAGTCCCGCCAGTTGGCCCGCGCCCCGCGCAGCTGAGCCACGGTGACCGGACGCCCGTATACCTGACGTGAGAGCTTCAGGTATACGGGGGGACCGAGTGGCGCCGGCCACCGTCGACGTCGCCGAGCTGCACGACGCCGTGTTCGCCGACCGCCGGCTGCGGCTGCGCCACCGGGACAGCGAGACGGACGCCGCGTACCTATGTACGAGATTCCCCCGCAGCCATCAGCCGCAGCTCGGCCCTAGGCGCCGTCCAGCCAGTGGAGTCTGCCCAGGGTGACGAGTCGCAGCCGCCGACGGGTGACCTCGGCCACCTGAGCCTCGCCGGCCGGGCCTGCGTCCAGCATCGCCGAGGCAGTGATCACCATGTGGTCGACGTAGAGACCGCCCAGCATCAGCAGGTCCTCGCTGCTCCAGCCCCGCGACTCCGGCTCCGCGGAGAGCGCTTCGGCCACCTCCTCGGCGAATCGCCGCAGTTGGGCCGCTATGGCCTCGCGGACCGGGCCGACGCCACCGTGCTGTTCACGGGCGATGAAGCGGAAGTGGGCGGGCTGCTCACGTACATGGCGGGTGATCAGTTCCACGCTGCGGTCCAGCCGGGCCTCGCTGTCGCCGGTCTCGGCGAGGATCGCGCCGATCACCCCGTGCAGGCTGCCGAGCGCTTCCTCGACGAGTGCCACACCGAGCGCGGCGGTGTCGTCGAAGTGCCGGTAGAAGGCGGTCGGCGCGACGCCCACCGCCCGCGTCACCTCGCGCAGTCCCAGGCTGCTCAGGCTCTGGTGCTCCAGCAGCTGGAGCGCGGCGTCCAGCAGTGCCTGACGGGTTTTCAACTTCTGGGTCTGGCGGATGCCGGCGGTGTGACTCATGCCATTCAGTAAACAACTGTTCTCCGGACTGGGGAAGGGGTGGGGGGTCTAGACTGACTAGTCAGTGAACACTCGTACTCTCAAGTGTGTGCAAAGAGCGCCGAGCGTCCGAGTGCCCCCGAGAACTCGCAGAAAGGCCGAACATGATCGTCCTCGTCGCCGCCCTGCTCCTGCTAGGGGTCGTCCTCGGGGCGGTGGTCCAGATTCCGCTCCCGCTGACTCTCGCCCTCGCCGCCACGATCGGCTGCTGGCTGCTGATCTTCGCGGTCCGCGAGCGGCTGAGCGTGCACCGCCGGTCCCGCTGATCCGGCCTGGTCCGATCCGTTCCGATCCGACGTTCGAGCCCATGACAGAGACGAACATGACAGAGACGAAGGAGCCCGCACCATGACACTCACCGCATTCGCCCGCCGAGCCGGCATCAGCACGGAAGCCGCCGCCGAGGGCGACACCCCGCGGCCCGCCGACCGCAGGAAGGGCGCCCGGGACGCCGACGGCCTGGCCGTCGCCTCCTTCGTGCTCGGCCTGATCGGCCTCCTTGTGATGAACATCCTGCTCGGCCCGATCGCCATCGTGATGGCGGTCATCGCCCTCGCCCGCTCCACCGCCCGCCGCGGCCGCGCCCTCCTCGGGCTCGCCCTCGGCATCGCCGACCTCGTCGTCCTGGCCTTCCTGGTCACCGGAAACGGCACCGTCTCCTGGAGCTTCGGAAGCTGACCGACGGCGTCCTGCGGCGCCGCCCCGGCCGGATCGGGCTCCGGTTCGGGCTCCGGTTCGGGAGGGTGAAACGACACCTGTCCGCCGTGCGCGGGTACGGACCGCGATGCGCCCGGCATACGCCCCTCCCCGGGCTCGTAGAATCGAGCCCACCATGGCTTACCTCGACCACGCCGCGACCACGCCGATGCTTCCGGAGGCGATCGCGGCGATGACCGCCCAGCTCGCCGTCACCGGTAACGCGTCCTCACTTCACGCCGCCGGGCGCCGGGCCCGCCGTACCGTCGAGGAGTCGAGAGAGACCCTCGCCGACGCCCTCGGTGCACGCCCCAGCGAGGTGGTCTTCACCTCCGGCGGTACCGAGGCCGACAACCTCGCCGTGAAAGGCCTCTACTGGGCCCGCCGCGACTCCGACCCCCGGCGCACCCGCGTGCTCGCCGGCCCCGTCGAGCACCATGCCGTGCTGGACGCCGTCGACTGGCTCGCCGAACACGAGGGTGCGACCGTCGAATACCTCCCCGTCGACGCCTACGGCCGCGTCCACCCGGACACGCTGCGCGAGGCGATCGCGCGCAACCCCGACGATGTCGCGATGGTCACCGTGATGTGGGCCAACAACGAGATCGGCACCATCATGCCGGTACGTGAACTGGCCGCCGTGGCCAGCGAGTTCGGTGTGCCGATGCACTCGGATGCGGTGCAGGCCGTCGGTCAGGTGGAAGTCGACTTCGCTTCGTCGGGACTGGCCGCCATGACCGTGAGCGCGCACAAGATCGGCGGCCCGTTCGGCATCGGCGCGCTACTGCTCGGCCGCGCCTACACCCCCGTACCCGTGCTGCACGGCGGCGGCCAGGAGCGGCATGTGCGCTCCGGGACCCTCGATGTGCCCGCCATCGCCGCCTTCGCGGTGGCCGGCCGGCTCGCCGCCGACGGCCGCGAAGAGTTCTCCCGGGAGATCGGCGGGCTCCGCGACGAGCTGGTCGCGGCTGTGCTCGCGGCCGTTCCCGACGCCATCCTCGGCGGCGATCCGGCCCCCGGCGGCCGGCTCCCGGCCAACGCCCACTTCACGTTCCCCGGCTGCGAGGGAGACTCCCTTCTCCTGTTGCTGGACGCCCAGGGCATCGAATGCTCCACCGGCTCCGCCTGCACGGCGGGCATCGCCCAGCCCAGCCACGTACTGCTGGCCACCGGCACCGACCCGGACCTGGCCCGCGGCACGCTGCGGTTCTCGCTCGGACACACATCGACCAAGCAGGACGTCGAGGACGTCGCCCGGACGATCGGCCCGGCGGTGGAGCGCGCGCGGACGGCGGGGCTCAGCTGACCAGGGCGGCGGGCCCTGCGATCACCGGGCGCCCGCTGCCTGCACCAGCTTGAGATACCGGGCCCAGTCCCAGTGCGGGCCCGGATCGGTGTGGTCCGTGCCCGGCACCTCCACATGCCCGATGATGTGCGTGCGGTCCACCGGTATGTCGTACCGCCCGCATATCGCGGCCGTCAGCCGCGCCGACGCCTTGTACATCGCCGCCGTGAAGTCCTGCGGCCGGTCCACGAACCCCCCGTGCTCGATGCCGACGCTGCGCTCGTTGTACGACCTGTTCCCCGCGTGGAAGGCCACATCCAGCTCACGGATCATCTGCGTCACATGACCGTCCTTGCGCACCACATAGTGCGCCGCCGCACCGTGGCCGGGGTTCTGGAAAACCTTGACCGCGCCCCGGAAGCTGCCCTGGGTCACATGGATGACGACCCGGTCTATGACGTAGTCGGCGGGGCGGTCGGCACGCCGCCAGTTCGCAGGGGACGCCGCTGTCCACTGCGCCCGTGCGTAATCCAGCTCGCCGGGCGTGCGGGACTTGTCCACCCCGGGCAGCCGCCACCAGGCATGCTCCAGCTTCTCCCGGGCCAGCGCCGCCGTTCCCACTGCCGTGACGGCAGCGCCGATCAGCAGTCCGCGCCGACTGATGCCGTGCTCTGTCTCGGCCCCCGCGGACTGCCTGGTGCGTGCCGTCTCCTTGGTCCCCATGCGATCGACAACGCATATCCGCGAGCTTTCGGTTCCCGGCGCCCCGTACCCTGGTGGAGCTATGACTCAGACTTCCCAGCGCCCCCTCCGTGTGCTCGCCGCCATGTCGGGCGGTGTCGACTCCGCCGTCGCCGCAGCCCGCGCCGCCGAGGCGGGCCACGACGTGACCGGTGTGCACCTCGCCCTCTCCGCGAACCCGCAGTCGTTCCGTACCGGAGCGCGGGGCTGTTGCACCATTGAGGACTCCCGCGACGCCCGTCGTGCCGCGGATGTCATCGGTATCCCCTTCTACGTCTGGGACCTGGCGGAACGCTTCCGCGAGGACGTCGTCGAGGACTTCATCGCCGAGTACGAGGCGGGCCGCACGCCCAACCCGTGTCTGCGCTGCAACGAGAAGATCAAGTTCGCGGCGCTGCTCGACAAGGCGCTCGCGCTCGGCTTCGACGCCGTGTGCACCGGGCACTACGCCACCGTCGTACTGAACGAGGACGGCAGCCGCGAGCTGCACCGCGCCTCCGACATGGCCAAGGACCAGTCGTACGTCCTCGGTGTCCTGGACGAGAGGCAGCTCGCCCACGCGATGTTCCCGCTCGGGGACACCCTCACCACCAAGGACGAGATCCGCGCCGAGGCGGAGGCCCGTGGTCTGGCCGTCGCGAAGAAGCCCGACAGCCACGACATCTGCTTCATCGCCGACGGCGACACCCAGGGCTTCCTGGCCGACCGCCTCGGCGGCAAGGCCGAGGGCGACATCCTCGACGAGTCCGGCAACAGGCTCGGCACCCACGAGGGCGCCTTCGGCTTCACCATCGGGCAGCGCAAGGGCCTGCGCATCGGCCACCCGGCCGCCGACGGCAAGCCGCGCTACGTCCTCGACATCTCCCCGGTGAACAACACGGTGACGGTCGGCCCGGTCGAGGCCCTCGACGTCACGGCGCTGACGGCGATCAAGCCCCGCTGGTGCGGCACGGCCCCGGCCGGCCCCGGCACATACACCGCCCAGCTCCGCGCCCACGGCGGCGAGACCGAGGTGACCGCCGAGCTCGTGGACGGCACGCTGAACGTCGCCTTCACCGAGCCGGTACGGGGCGTGGCCCCCGGTCAGGCGGTCGTGCTGTACGACGGGACGCGGGTGGTCGGGTCGGCGACGATCGCGACGACGGTGCGGCGTACCGAAGCTGTGGTCGGCCGGGGCTGATCCCTGGACCGTCGCGGTCGGATCATCCGGTCGTTGTTCCGGTGTGCCGTCGGCTGACGCGCAGTGGGCGCGGACGCGAAGCCGCCGGACGGGTGCGTCTCGGAATGGACTTCGACGACGCGACCTGCCCGCGATGCCTACGGGATGTGACGGTCGCCGGCCCGACCGTCCACGCGGCCGGGCCGGCACCTGCAGCTTCAGGAGTCAGCGCGATTCGACGTGCGAGCCGATCCGGAACTTCCGGGCGAGCGCAGGGATCACCTGACGGTGGTCCCGCCACCGGCCACTCCCTGGGACGCCTGGCGCACGAACACGTCCCTGGCAAAGAACCTCGCCAGGACCGGGGCGATCGCCTGGGGTGCGAGCTCGCGAGTCTGGCCTGTCAGTGTGCGGTGCCGGGCGTGCGGGACCGCGTCCGCGAGGGCGTGGGTCGCCATCCGGGCCGGAGCGGTGCTGAAGCCGCCGCAGACCACCATCGTGCGGGCCGTCACGGACGCGAACCGCTTCGCGGGCACCGAGCCGTCGCCGAGCAGCGCATCGTCGTACGCGAGCGTGTGCGCGACCGATTCCAGGGCGTCCCACAACGGGGCGCGCCGCATCCGTGCGATCGTCTCCGGGGCGATGCCCGTCAGGGACAGGAACAGTTCGATGGCGCCGCCGCGGTCCCCGTCGGACAGCAGCCGGTGCAGCCGAGCCGTACAGACCGCCTTGAACAGCAGGCCGGTGCGACCGGGGGTGTACGGCGGCTCGTAGACCGCGAGCAGGTCGACGGGCAGCCCCGAGGCCACGGCCTCCAGGGCCAGGGCGCCACCTGACGACATGCCGAACATTGACGCCCGGCCGCCGACCCGACCGATCAGCGCCGCCAGATCCTCGATCTCGCGCTCGACCGCGTACGGCACGCCGTCGCCGCTGGAGCCGCGGCCGCGCCGGTCGTAGGTCACGACGCTGAACCGCGACGCCAGGAGTTCCGCGAGCGGTGCCTCGGTCGCCGCGGTGCTCAGCGCCCCGCCCACCAGGATCACGGGCGGACCGTCACCTCTGCACCGGTAGGCGATCAGAGTGCCGTCGCGGGAGAGAGTCTTGTCCATGTGCAGGTGGACTGCGGCGCACCGCAGAACTCATCGCTACGGCAAGAAATTTCTTTGAGGTTCTTCAACTGCACGGGTCAGAACCGTGTGTGACGATCAGTCGGAGACTGTCTCGGTGTCGTAGAAGCAGAAGTGGTCCTTGATCGCGGCGACTTCGGGCTTGGGGTCCGGATAGGCCCAGACGAGATCGACCGCGTCCGGCAGGGACCAGTAGGAGGCATCTCCCTTGAACGGACAGTGGGTGTGGGTGTCCGACACCGTCAGCAGTTCCGTGCGGACGTCCTCGGGCGGCAGGTAGTAGCGGACCGGACAGCCCGTCTCGCGCAGTACGAGCGGACGGCGGCTCTCGGCGAGCAGATGTCCGTCACGCACCACGCGCACATGCGCGGTGCCGGGCTCAACGGTGATCACGTGTCCTGAGGTGGAAGTCATATCTGCTTCAGCCGTGCGGTCCACCGGATTCTTCCCCGGATCAACCCCCGGTTCCGTGGAGTGTCAGCAGGGGCACTTACGGTTGCCGTATGAACATCTGCGTTTTCCTCTCCGCCGCCGACCTCGACGACCGCTACACCCGCCCCGCCCGCGAGTTCGCCGAGCTGCTCGGCCGCGGCGGACACACGCTGGTCTGGGGAGGGTCGGAGAGCGGGCTGATGAAGGTCGTCGCCGACGGGGTGCAGGAGTCGGGCGGGCGCCTCGTCGGGGTGTCGGTGGACTTCCTGGCCGCGAAGGCGCGGGCCGACGCCGACGAGATGGTGATCGCGCGCGATCTCGCCGAGCGCAAGGCGCTGCTCGTGGAGAAGGCCGACGCCGTCGTGATCATGGTCGGTGGTACAGGGACGCTCGACGAGGCGACCGAGATCCTGGAGCTGAAAAAGCACGGCAAGCACAACAAGCCGGTCGTCCTGCTGAACACGGCGGGTTTCTACGACGGGCTGCGCCAGCAGTTCCAGCGTATGGAGGACGAGGGCTTCCTGCCCCTGCCCCTCGCCGACCTGGTGTTCTTCGCGAAGGACGGGGTGGGCGCCCTGGCTTACCTGGAGGAGTGGTCCGGCATCCAGTAGGCGGGCGAGCGGATGCGACGATAGGTGCATGTCCACTCATCTCATCACCGGCGCAGGCTCCGGTATCGGAGAAGCTGTCGCTCGCCGTCTGCGCGAGCGCGGCGACGAACTCGTACTCCTGGCTCGTGACGCGGGCCGCGCCAAGGAGCTTGCCGCACTGCACCCCGGTGCGCGCACGCTCGTCGGGGACCTCGGCAACCCGGACCGGCTCTCCTGGGCGTTCGCGCAGCAGTCGCTGCCGGAGCGGATCGACTCGCTGCTGCACATCGCGGGCGTCGTGGAGCTGGGCCGGGTCGGCGAGCTCACGCCGAAGGCATGGCATTTCCAGCTCAATACCAACCTGGTCGCCCCTGCCGAGCTGACCCGGCTCTTCCTGCCGCAACTGCGCGTGGTCCAGGGGCATGTCGTCTTCGTGAACTCGGGCGCCGGGCTCAGCGCACACGCCGAGTGGAGCGCGTACGCCGCGACCAAGCACGGCCTGAAGGCGCTCGCCGACTCGCTGCGCCAGGAGGAGCACGGGAACGGTGTCCGGGTGACCTCCGTCTACCCCGGGCGTACCGCCAGCCCCATGCAGGTCAAGGTGCACCAGCAGGAGGGCAAGGAGTACGACGCCTCCCTGTTCATCGACCCGGAGTCCGTGGCGACCACGATCCTGATGGCGATCGACCTGCCGCGCGACGCCGAGGTCACCGACCTCACGGTCCGCCCCGGGCACTGAAGTCCCGGACGCCGCGTCCGCAGAGGCCGAGTCCCCGACGCCGGGCGGAGCCCGCCCCGGGCCACGGGTACCGGCCAACAGGGCCGCCGGGCCCGCGACGGGTCCGGCGGCCCGGACCGTAGGCTTCCTGCGTGAGCGAGAAGAGCAAGTTCAGCGGGTGCCGCGCGACCGGGATCGGTTCCATGCCCGGGGGAGACGCGCGGGAGGCGGCGAAGACCGTCACCGGATCCTTCGCGGACGGTGAGGGCCTGCCGTATCTGCCGGAACTGCCCGCACGCGGGCCCGGCGCCGACATGATCGGGCGGTCCATCGGACTGCTCGTCGAGATGTACGGCCATGTCGAGCCCAGCGGCTGGCGGATCAGCGACCGGCCGGGCCGCGAGACCCGCCGGGCCCGCTCCTGGCTGGGCGAGGACCTCGACGCCCTGGAGGAGTTCACCCAGGGATACGAGGGGCCGCTCAAGGTCCAGGCGGTCGGCCCCTGGACACTGGCCGCCGCACTGGAGCGGCGAGGCGGTGAGGCAGCGCTCGGCGACCCGGGTGCCTGCCGCGATCTGGCGGGCTCCCTGACGGAGGGGCTGCGGAACCACCTCGATGACGTACGGCGCAGGGTGCCCGGCGCCCAGGTGATTCTCCAGCTCGACGAGCCGTCCCTGACCGGCGTGCTCCGTGGGCAGATCCGGACGGCGAGCGGCTACCGCACCTACCGGGCCGTGGACCGGCAGGTGGTGGAGGGCACCCTGCGCGATGTCCTGGCGGCGAACGGGGAGGCGGCGACCGTGGTGCACACCTGTGCGCCCGACGTGCCGTTCGCGCTGTTGCGCCGGGCCGGTGCGGACGGCATCTCGTTCGACTTCTCCTTGCTTACCGAGCGTGAGGAGGAGGCGATCGGGGAAGCGGTTGAAGGCGGTACGCAGCTCTTCCTCGGGGTGGTGCCCGGCACCGACCCGGCTTCGGACGCATTGTCGGACCCGGGCGGTAGCGTCATGGGTGTCAGGACGCTGTGGCGCAGGCTGGGGCTGAATCCGGGGACTCTTGCCGAGTCGCTGGTGATCACCCCGTCGTGCGGGCTCGCGGGTGCGTCGCCCGCGTATGCGCGCGCCGCGCTCGCCCACTGCGCCCGGGCCGCGAGATCGCTCGCAGACAACCCTGAGTAAGCAGGTATCGGGTAACGGGAGGACGAGACGATGGCCGGCGGACAGACATCGGATGTGCCCACGGAGGCACAGCAGCGGCATGCGCTCCTTGCCGAGCAGATCGAGGAGCACCGCTTCCGGTACTACGTGAACGACCAGCCGGTCGTCAGCGACGCCGAATTCGACCGGCTGATGCGCACGGTGCAGGACCTGGAGGACGAGTACCCGCAGCTGCGTACGCCCGAGTCGCCGACCCAGAAGGTCGCGGGGCCGTACCGGACGGAGTTCACCTCGGTCGAGCACCGCGAGCGGATGCTCTCCCTGGACAACGCCTTCGACGACGAGGGGCTGGCGGTCTGGGCCGAGCGTGTCGCCAAGGACGTCGGCACCACCGCCTACCACTTCCTGTGCGAGCTCAAAGTGGACGGCCTCGCGGTCAACCTCACCTACGAGCAGGGGCTGCTGACCCGCGCCGCGACCCGCGGCGACGGCCGCAGCGGCGAGGACATCACCCCCAATGTCCGTACGATCGCCGAGATCCCGCACCGGCTGAAGGGCGACCGGATCCCGGCGCTGGTCGAGATCCGCGGCGAGGTCTTCTTCCCGATGGAGGCGTTCGAGGAGCTCAACGCCCGGCTGGTGCAGGCCGACGACAAACCGTTCGCCAACCCGCGCAACGCGGCGGCGGGTTCACTGCGCCAGAAGGACCCGAAGGTCACCGCCGGCCGTCCGCTGCACATGGTGGTGCACGGCATCGGCGCCCGTGAGGGCCTCGAGATCGACCGCCTCTCGCACGCCTACGAGCTTCTGCACGAATGGGGCCTGCCCACCGCGAAGTACAACAAGGTCGTCAACTCCCTCGACGACGTGAGGGAATTCATCGCGTACTTCGGCGAGAACCGTCACTCCGTGGAGCACGAGATCGACGGCGTCGTCGTCAAGCTCGACGAGATCGCGCTCCAGGGCCGGCTGGGCTCCACCTCGCGCGCCCCGCGCTGGGCGATCGCCTGGAAATACCCGCCGGAGGAGGTGAACACCAAGCTGGTGAACATCCGGGTCGGTGTCGGACGTACCGGCCGGGTCACTCCGTACGCACAGGTCGAGCCGGTCGAGGTGGCGGGCTCCGAGGTCGAGTTCGCCACCCTGCACAACCAGAACGTGGTGAAGGAGAAGGGCGTCCTCATCGGGGACACGGTGGTGATCCGCAAGGCGGGCGATGTGATCCCGGAGATCCTCGGCCCGGTCGTCGATCTGCGGGACGGCACCGAGCGGGCGTTCGTGATGCCGACCCACTGCCCCGAGTGCGGAACGGAGCTGCGGCCCATGAAGGAGGCCGACATCGACCTCCGCTGTCCCAACGCGCGTTTCTGCCCCGCGCAGTTGCGCGAGCGCGTCGCCTACCTCGCGGGCCGCAAGTGCCTGGACATCGACCACTTCGGCTATGTCGCGGCGGCCGCCCTGACCAAGCCGCTGGATCCCACCGAGCCGCCGCTGCACGACGAGAGCGACCTCTTCGGGCTGACGATCGAGCAGCTGCTGCCGATCCGGGCCTATGTCCTGGACATGGACAGCGGACTGCCCAAGCGCGACCCGAAGACCGGCGAGGAGAAGACCGCCCTGGTCTTCGCCAACCAGCACGGCGAGCCGAAGAAGAACGCCGTGGCGATGCTGGAATCGATCAACGCCGCCAAACAGGCGCCGCTGGCCCGGATCCTCACCGGGCTCTCGATCCGTCATGTCGGTCCGGTCGCGGCCGAGGAGCTGGCCCGTCAGTTCCGTTCGATGGACCGCATCGAGGCGGCGACCCAGGAGGAGCTGGCGGCCGCCGACGGGGTCGGACCCATCATCGCCGCCTCGGTCACCCAGTGGTTCGCCGAGGACTGGCACCGGGAGATCCTGCGCAAGTGGCGGGAGGCCGGGGTCCGGATGGCGGACGAGAGCGCGGGTGAGGACGAGGGGCCGCGTCCGCTCGAAGGGCTCACCGTCGTCGTCACGGGCACACTGGCCGACCACACCAGGGATGGCGCGAAAGAGGCCCTGCAGAGCCGTGGGGCGAAGGTGACCGGTTCCGTTTCGAAGAAGACCTCCTTCGTGGTGGTCGGCGACAATCCGGGCTCGAAGTACGACAAGGCGATGCAGCTGAAGGTTCCGGTTCTGGACGGGGCGGGTTTCGCCGTACTGCTCGAACAGGGGCCTGACGCGGCACGCGAGGCGGCTGTACCGGTCGAGGAGTAGCCGGCCGCGGCGGGTCCGGACGGGCAAAGGCCACGGTTGGAAGGCCGGGTTCACCCGTTCGGCGCATACCAGATGCTGATCGTGGGCCAGTTCGCATTCGGGCAAGAGCTGTAGAGCGCTGCCCGTACGGGCGTTCCGCGGCCTACTGTTGAGACGTGCGCCTGCCGTGCCCGGGCGCGTGACGGTAATCCCGGCTGCGTGGCGGCCATGGGGGCGTGGTGGCATGGGAGCGGGACCAACAGGTGATATCGGCACCGCCGGCTGTGAGAGGGACGGAATGAAACCGACCGAGAGCGCCGCACCGGTGTCGCGGCTACAAGGTTTCCTCGGCCTTATGCCCAAAGTGGGTGCCGCCGTTGTGCTGATCGCCATTGTTCAGCTCGCGACCGGCTTCTACCGGACCGTGAGCGACGGGCATGCACTCTTCCCGAACGGCGCAGCCGGCTGGTCGCTCGCCGTCCTCACCGGGATCATCGTCGGCCATCTCGTCGCGCTCGGGCGGGACCGCTGGTGGGGCGGCACCGGATCCGGCGCCGCCCTCACCCTCGCCGTACTGCTGCTCTACGGCTGGGTGCCTGCCGGCCTGGTCAGCCTGGTCGTCGTCGTGCTCGTCGGCGTGGCCCGCAGGCACCGCTGGTGGCAGGGGCTGCTGCACGGCGCGGTGGACATCCTGGGGATAGGTGCGGCGGCCCTGGTCCTCGCCGCGTTCGGCGATGTGCAGACTGTCGAGTCGCCCTGGCAGCCACTCGACTGGGGCATCGAGGTCGTCCCGGAAGTCCTCCTCGCCGCCTCCACGTATCTCGTCGTCACCCGGCTCCTGCTCTGGTACGCACGGGCACCCCAGGGCGGCGGACTGCCGACCATCGCCCGCACCGCCCTGCTGCGCCAGGGGCTCGTCGCGGTCGCTCTCCTCGGGATCGCCCCGCTGATCTGTGTTGTCGCGACGGCCACGCCCGTACTGCTGCCGCTGTTCGCCGTCCCGCTGATCGCTCTGGACTCCACCCTCTGGATCGCGCGGGCCAGGGCCGAGGAGCAGCTGCGGGACCCGCTGACCGGACTGCCCAACCGGCAGTGGCTGCTGGAGCGCACCTGGACGGCCCTGGAGGACGCCGAGAACATCGGCGCAAGATCCGCGCTCGTCCTGATCGACCTCGACCGGTTCCGTGCGGTCAACGACACCCTCGGCCATCTCGCGGGGGACCGGCTGCTGCTGCAGATAGCGGAGCGGCTCCGGCTCGCCCTGCCGTGCGGAGCGGAGGCCGCGCGGCTCGGCGGCGACGAGTTCGCCGTGCTGCTGCCGACCGCGGACTCCACCACCAGCGCCCAGCGCGTCGCCCGCCATCTGGTCGCCGAGCTCTCCTCACCGCTGGACCTCGACGGCCTCACTCTGGTGCTGGAGGCCAGCGCCGGGGTCGCCGTCTACCCCGACCACGCGCTGGACGCCGAAGGGCTGCTCAGACGGGCGGACGTGGCGATGTACCAGGCCAAGCGGGACCGTACGGGCGTCGAGGTGTACGAGTCGAAAAGGGACAGCAACACCCCGGACCGGCTCGGACTCCTCGGGGACCTGCGGCGCGCGCTGGACGCCGGCGAGGTGGAGCTCCACTACCAGCCGAAGGTCCGCTTCGACGGTCAGGTGGCGGGGCTCGAGGCGCTGGTGCGCTGGGTGCATCCGGAGCGCGGCCGGGTCCCTCCGGACGAGTTCATCGCCATCGCCGAGTCGTCGGGTCTGATGCCGCACCTCACCGAGTACGTGCTGGAGACGGCGCTGGCGCAGGTCGCCCGGTGGCGGGCGCAGGGGCTGTTCGTCCCGGTCGCGGTCAACGTCTCCCCGCGCGACGTCCACACCCCGGGTTTCGCGGGCGGCGTCGCGGCCCGGCTCGCCCGGCACGGCGTCCCGGCCGGCTCCCTCCAGCTGGAAATAACGGAACACGTGCTGCTGGAGGACCCGCAGCGCGCCGCCGACACGCTGGCCGGCCTGACCGGGCACGGTGTGAAGATGTCCCTCGACGACTTCGGTACGGGGTACTCCTCGCTGGTCCACCTGCGCCGGTTGCCGGTCAGCGAGTTGAAGATCGACCGGTCGTTCGTCGCCCGGCTGGCCGTCGACAACGAGGACGCGGAGATCGTCCGCTGCACCATCGACCTGGCTCACTCGCTCGGCCTGCTGGTCGTCGCCGAGGGCGTCGAGGACGACGAGACGTGGGAGCGGCTGCGGGACCTGCGCTGCGATGCGGTGCAGGGGTGGCTGGTTGCGGCCGCGATGCCGCCGCAGGAGACGACGGCGTGGCTGCGGGCGCGCGGCGAGCACGGCTGGCGGCGGCCGGCGGAGCTGGAGGCGGCGGCCGCCGCGGCCGCTGCCGCCGCATCGGGGGTGACGGGCGTGACGGGGACGACGGCGGCGGTGGCCGAGTTGGAGCAGCGACAGCCGGGGCGGGCGGTGCGGTCGCGTCCGGCGACGACATGAGCGGGACCGGCGGCCCGGATCCCGGCGGCGGAATCGAACCGACCGCCGCCGATACGGGCACGGGCGGAGGCTGACCGGAGGCGAGTGTTCCATGGGTGGCGGCCCCGTCAGCGCCGGACCCCATAGGATTGGGGCCAAAGCCCACAACACTCACCCCTGAGGATCGCTGCATGCCTGGCATCACGCGCGAGGAGGTCGCCCACCTCGCCCGGCTGGCGCGTCTGGAGCTGAAGGGCGAAGAGCTCGATCACTTCGCCGGTCAGCTCGACGACATCATCGGCGCGGTCGCCCGCGTCTCCGAGGTCGCCGACCAAGACGTACCGCCGACCTCCCACCCGCTGCCGCTGACCAACGTCATGCGCGCGGACGAGGTCCGTCCGTCGCTCACCCCCGAGCAGGCGCTCTCCGGCGCCCCGGCCCAGGAGCAGCAGCGTTTCAAGGTGCCGCAGATCCTGGGGGAGGACTAAAAGCCATGACGGACAACAGCTCCATCATCAAGCTCACCGCCGCCGAGATCGCCGCGAAGATCGCTTCCGGCGAGCTCACGGCCGTCGAGGTCACCGAGGCGCACCTGGCCCGGATCGACGCGGTCGACGAGAAGGTCCACGCCTTCCTGCACATCGACCGTGAGGGCGCGCTCGCGCAGGCCCGTGCCGTCGACGCGAAGAAGGCCGCAGGCGAGAAGCTCGGCCCGCTGGCCGGTGTCCCGCTCGCGCTGAAGGACATCTTCACCACGAAGACCATGCCGACCACCGTCGGTTCGAAGATTCTCGAGGGCTGGGTTCCGCCGTACGACGCGACCCTGACCAAGAAGCTGAAGGCCGCCGACGTCGTCATCCTCGGCAAGACCAACATGGACGAGTTCGCCATGGGGTCCTCCACCGAGAACAGCGCCTACGGCCCGACCGGCAACCCGTGGGACCTCACCCGGATCCCGGGCGGCTCCGGCGGTGGCTCCTCGGCCGCCCTCGCGTCGTTCGAGGCCCCGCTCGCCATCGGCACGGACACCGGCGGTTCCATCCGCCAGCCCGCCGCCGTCACCGGCACCGTCGGCGTCAAGCCCACCTACGGTGCGGTCTCCCGCTACGGCATGGTCGCCTTCTCGTCCTCCCTCGACCAGGGCGGTCCGTGCGCCCGTACGGTCCTGGATGCGGCGCTGCTGCACGAGGTGATCGCCGGACACGACCCGCTGGACTCGACGTCCATCGACGCCCCGGTCCCGCCGGTCGTCGAGGCCGCCCGCAACGGCAGCGTCGACGGCATGCGTATCGGCGTCGTCAAGCAGTTCTCCGGTGAGGGCTACCAGGCCGGTGTCGTCCAGCGTTTCAATGAGTCGGTCGAGCTGCTGAAATCGCTCGGCGCCACCGTCGTCGAGCTGGACTGCCCGTCCTTCGACCTGGGTCTGTCGGCGTACTACCTGATCGCGCCGTCCGAGTGCTCCTCGAACCTGGCCCGCTTCGACGCCATGCGGTACGGCCTCCGGGTCGGCGACGACGGCACGAAGTCCGCAGAGGAGGTCACCGCGCTCACCCGCGAGGCCGGCTTCGGCGACGAGGTCAAGCGCCGCATCATCCTCGGTACGTACGCACTCAGCTCCGGCTACTACGACGCGTACTACGGTTCGGCGCAGAAGGTCCGCACGCTCATCACCCGGGACTTCGAGAAGGCCTTCGAGCAGGTCGACGTGATCGTCTCCCCGACGACGCCGACCACCGCCTTCCCGATCGGCGAGCGCGCCGACGACCCGATGGCGATGTACCTGGCCGACCTGTGCACCATTCCGACCAACCTGGCCGGCAACTCCGCGATGTCGCTGCCCTGCGGTCTGGCACCGGAGGACGGTCTGCCGGTCGGTCTGCAGATCATCGCCCCCGCCATGAAGGACGACCGGCTGTACAAGGTCGGGGCCGCCGTCGAGGCCGCCTTCGTGGAAAAGTGGGGGCACCCGCTGCTGGAGGAGGCTCCATCACTGTGAGCGCACTGACCAAGGCCAAGGGCTTCAAGAAGTCCAAGACCGGTACGTACCTGTCCATCGGCACCACCGCCTTCGGCGCGATCGGCGTGCTCAAGCAGGCCAAGAAGGCACGCTTCGAGCACGACACGCTCCGGCTGGTCGACGCCGTCGTCTCCGCTGCCGCCATCGCCACCGGCATTGCTCTGCTCTACCGAGAGTTGAAGCGCCTGGGCGACGACGACGTACTGCTGGGTTGAGAGGGAAAGTTTCACCGTGACTGTCACTGACCTGGTGCCGTACGAGGACGCCCTCGCGACGTACGACCCCGTCATGGGCCTTGAGGTCCATGTCGAGCTCGGCACCAAGACCAAGATGTTCTGCGGCTGCTCCACCGAGCTGGGTGCGGAGCCGAACTCGCAGACGTGCCCGACCTGCCTCGGCATGCCCGGTTCGCTCCCGGTCGTCAACGCGATCGGCGTCGAGTCCGCGATCAAGATCGGTCTCGCGCTGAACTGCGAGATCGCCGAATGGTGCCGCTTCGCCCGGAAGAACTACTTCTATCCGGATATGCCGAAGAACTTCCAGACCTCGCAGTACGACGAGCCGATCGCCTTTGACGGCTATCTGGACGTCCAGCTGGAGGACGGGGAGACCTTCCGGGTGCAGATCGAGCGCGCCCACATGGAGGAGGACACCGGTAAGTCGCTGCACGTCGGCGGCGCCACCGGCCGTATCCACGGCGCGTCCCACTCCCTGCTCGACTACAACCGTGCGGGCATCCCGCTCATCGAGATCGTCACCAAGCCGATCGAAGGAGCGGGCGCGCGTGCCCCCGAGGTCGCGAAGGCGTACGTCGCCGAGCTGCGCGAGCTCATCAAGGCGCTCGGCGTCTCCGAGGCCCGCATGGAGCAGGGCCAGATGCGCTGCGACGTGAACCTGTCGCTGCGCCCCCACGGCACCGAGACGTTCGGTACGCGCTCCGAGACGAAGAACGTGAACTCGCTGCGTTCCGTCGAGCGTGCCGCCCGTTACGAGATCCAGCGCCACGCCGCGGTGCTGAACTCCGGCGCCAAGGTCGTCCAGGAGACCCGGCACTTCCACGAGGAGGACGGCTCCACCACGGCCGGCCGCATCAAGGACAACGCCGAGGACTACCGCTACTTCCCGGAGCCGGACCTGGTGCCCGTCGCCCCGGCCCGCGACTGGGTCGAGGAGCTGAGCAAGGGGCTTCCCGAGCTGCCGCGCGTACGCCGCAACCGGCTGCGCGAGGAGTGGGACGTCTCCGAGTTCGACATGCAGTCGATCCTCAACGCGGGCGCGGTCGACCTGATCGTCGCCACGACAGAGGCGGGCGCCCCGTCCGACCAGGCCCGCAAGTGGTGGATGGGCGAGCTGGCCCGGCACTCCAACGAGACCGGTGTCGCCCTGGACGAGCTGGCGATCACCCCGGCGCAGGTCGCCCGGGTGACCGAGCTCGTCGCCTCCGGTGACCTCAACGACAAGCTGGCGCGCCAGGTCATCGAGGGTGTCCTCGCGGGCGAGGGCGACCCGGACGCCGTCGTCGAGAAGCGCGGCCTGAAGGTTGTCTCGGACGAGGGCGCGCTGGGCGCGGCCGTGGACGAGGCGATCGCCGCCAACGCGGCCGTCGCGGACAAGATCCGCGGTGGCAAGGTCGCGGCGGCGGGTGCGCTCGTCGGCGCGGTCATGAAGGCCACCCGCGGGCAGGCGGACGCGGCCCGGGTGCGCGAGCTGATCCTGGAGAAGCTCGGCGTCGAGGGCTGAGTCCATCGCGCAGCTGCGGCTGCGGCTGTACGTAGGTGAAGGGGCGGTGCACCCGGCCAACGGGTGCACCGCCCCTTCATGATTCCTTGCGCGTCCGGAGAGAGTCCGCTGAACACCGTCACCGCCGAGATCGTCTCCGTCGCGCTGCTCCTCGCGGTGCTGGCGTTCGCCGTCGTACGCCCGCGTGGGCTGCCCGAGGCGACGATTGCCGTACCCGCCGCCGTGCTGGTGGTGGCCCTCGGCACAGTGCCGCTCGCGGACGCACGGGCCCAGGTCGGCAGCCTGCTGCCGGTCGTCGGCTTTCTCGCCGCCATTCTCGTGCTGGCCCAGCTCTGCGCCGACGAAGGACTGTTCACGGCCGCCGGCGATCTGGTCGCCCGGCTCTGCCGGGGGCGGACCGGGCCGCTGCTCGGCGGGGTCTTCGTCGTCGCCGCGGTGATCACGGCCGTGCTCAGCCTGGACGCGACGGTGGTGCTGCTGACGCCCGTCGTCCTCGCGACGGCCGCCCGCGTCGGCGCCCGCCCCCGCCCGTGCGTCTACGCCTGCGCGCACCTCGCCAACTCCGCGCCCCTGCTGCTTCCCGTCTCCAACCTCACCAACCTTCTGGCGTTCACCGCGAGCGGACTCTCCTTCACGCGGTTCGCCGCGCTGATGACCCTGCCGTGGTTGGCGGCCATCGCCGTCGAGTACGTCGTCTTCCGCCGGGTCTTCGCCGCCGACGTGGCCGCGGGCGCGCACCCGCCGGAGCCGGACGAGGACAGGCCCGGCGCGCCTGTCTTCACGCTCGTCGTCCTCGCGCTGACACTGGCGGGCTTCGTCATCACCTCGTTCGCGGGCGCGGAACCGCTGTGGGCCGCGCTGGCCGGGGCGGCAGTGCTCGCAGTCCGGGCGCTGGGACAGCGCAAGACGACGCTCAAGGGCCTGGTGCACGCCGCACACCCGCTGTTCTGCCTCTTCGTCCTCGCCCTCGGCGTCGTGGTCGACGCGGTCGTCGAGCACGGCCTCGGCGCAGGGATCGGCACGCTCCTGCCCGACGGTTCGTCACTGCCCGCACTCCTGACGGTGGCGGCGGTGGCGGCCGTGCTCGCCAACCTGATCAACAACCTGCCCGCGATCCTGGCCCTGCTCCCGGTCGTCTCGGCGGCCGGGCCCGGGCCGCTGCTCGCCGCCCTGATCGGGGTGAACCTCGGCCCGAACCTCACATACGTCGGCTCGCTCGCCACCCTCCTCTGGCGCCGCATCCTGCACACCCACGGCGCCGCGCCCGAACTGGGCCACTTCACCCGGCTCGGGCTGCTGGCCGTACCGGCGACGCTGGCCGCGTCGACGGTCGCGCTGTGGGGAGCGCTGCACACGATCGGGGTGTGACCGGCACCGACGCCGGGTGGACGGACGGGCCTTCAGGGGTGGCCTGCTGGACGTTCACCGCCGTGCCGCGCGGTGGCCTTTCTGCCGCCACTTGGCCTGATTAGCTTCCCGGCTGTACGACCGGACTCGGGAGGCTCAACTTGACCACGGACATCTCACGGCGACGACTCTTCACGCTCGGTGGCGGCGCCCTCGGTGTCGCGGCGGCCGGGTCGCTGCTCCCGCCGTCGCTGCAGGCCGCGATCGCCGCGGAGCCGGTGCGCTCGGCGGGGTCCGGCGGGCTCGGTGACATCAGGCACGTGGTGATCCTGATGCAGGAGAACCGTTCCTTCGACCACTACTTCGGGACCCTGCGGGGCGTACGCGGCTTCGGCGACCGCAACGCGATCGAACTGCCCTCCGGTAAGCCCGTCTTCGAGCAGCCGGGAGCATCGGGCAGCTCCGTGCTGCCGTTCCCGGTCCGGGACGCCGCCGCGACGCAGAAGAAGGACCTCCAGTACATCAGCGCCCTCGACCACTCCTGGAGCGGCGGCGGCAAGGCGTGGGCCGGCGGGTGGATGAACGGCTGGGTGACCACGAAGACGGCCGCCACCATGGCGTACTACGACCGCCGCGACATCCCGCTGCACTACGAGCTGGCCGACACCTTCACGGTCTGCGACGCCTACCACTCATCCATCCACACCTCCACCAGCCCCAACCGCAACCACCTGTGGAGCGGGAAGACGGGCTTCGAGGCGAACGGCAAGCGGGCGGTCGGCAACGACGCTTACAGCGAGGGCACCCATCCGGGGTACGGCTGGAGCACATACGCGGAACGGCTGGAGAACGCCGGGCACAGCTGGAAGACGTACACCGAGTGGGAGAACTTCACCGACAACCAGATCGAGTTCTTCGCCACGTTCAAGGCGATCGCCCGCAAGGCGCTGGCGAAGACCGGCGGCCACACCTACATGGAGTCCTTCTACGCGGCCGTCCGTGACACGGACGACGCGGCGGAGCGCGAGCGGGTGCTCGGTCTGCTGGAGGACGGTGTGGCCACGCTCACCGAGTCCGAACGCAGCCTCTTCGAGCGGGCGCTGCGCCGGGTCGAGACCGGCACGCTGGCCGACGCGTTCGCCGCGGACGTCGCGGCGGGCACGCTGCCCGAGGTCTCCTACCTGGTGCCGTCGGCGGTCGACTCCGAGCACCCGAGCGTCTCCTCCCCGATCCACAGCGCGACGATCGTCTACAAGGTCCTGGACGCGCTCGGCAAGCACCCCGATGTGTGGCGGCACACCGCCGTCCTCATCAACTACGACGAGAACGACGGCTTCTTCGACCATGTCCCGCCGCCGGTCGCGCCGCCCGAGGTGGCCGACGAGCAGTGGGAGTCCAAGCCCACCGGCCTCGGAGTGCGCGTGCCGTTGCTCGTCGTGTCGCCGTGGACCGTGGGCGGCTATGTCTGCTCCGAGGTCTTCGACCACACCTCCGTGATCCGCTTCCTGGAGCGGTGGACGGGCGTGCAGGAACCGAACATCAGCGACTGGCGGCGCACGGTCACCGGGGATCTGACGTCGGCCTTCGACTTCACGCGCGGACGGCGCCGGCCCGAGTTGGAGCAGCCGGGCGTCATCCCGCCGTTCAGCGGACGCTGGGCGCCGAAGCCGCCGGCCGTCCAGCAGATGCCCGTACAGGAGCCCGGTGTCCGGCCCGCCCGTCCGCTGCCGTACCAGCCGGACGCCCAGGCGAAGATCGTGGACGGGGCGGTACGGGTCGCCCTCAGCAACACGGGCCGTTCGTCGGCGCACTTCGCGCTCTACCCGTACGCGGGCGAGTTCCCCATACCGCAGCACCAGGACGTGAGGGGCACGGCGGTGTGGGCGGTGCCCCTTACCGGTGACGCGTACCGGTTCACGGTGACCGGGCCGAACGGCTTCCGACGCGAGTTCGCCGGATCCGCCGAAGGAGGACCCGAGGTCGCCACCTGGATCGACGCCCACGAGCGCGATCTGCACCTCACTCTGCGCAACACGGGACGGCGGACGCTCATCTACACCGTCCGGCCGCTGGGCTATGTCGACGAGGCCGACCTGCGGGACTGGACGAGGACGATCAAGGTGAAGCCGGGGCGGAGCCGTACGGTCGTCCACTCGGCGGCCGACGCGCACGGCTGGTACGACCTGGCCGTCACGGTCGACGGGGACGATGTCTTCCGCCGTCGGCTGATGGGACACATCGAGAACGGCCGGGCGAGCGTCTCCGGCTGATCGGCACAGGCTGTCGTGGGTGTGCGTGCCCGGACCAGGACGCGCGGGAGGACGGGAGGTGGACGGGGCGCCGGGTATGTAAGGGAATAATCAGACACTGTGAGCATCGCCACGAAAAGGGCAAATGATCACTAGTGGCTGCCAGAGTGACGGTTCTCAGGTCAAGTGTTCTTTGCGGGCTGTTCATCAGGTCTCCCGAAAAGATCCACGAACCACCAGGGAGCACATCCGTTGGCTGCCATCGCCCGCTGGTGCGTCACGCACCGTCTCCTTGCTGTTCTCATCTGGCTGCTCGCCCTCGTCGGCGCGGCCACCGCGGCGGGCCTGGCGGGTTCCGCGTACTCCAACGACTACGAGGTGCCCGGCACGGAGTCGGGCAGGGCCACCGAGTTGCTCCAAGGCGGCTTCACGGATCTCGGCGGTGACACCGACACCATCGTCTGGCACACCACCGGTTCCACCGTCCGGGCCACCGACGTCGTGCAGACGATGACGCGGACACTGCACGCGATCGAGGAGCTGCCGGGCGTCGGAGACGTCACCGGGCCCTACGGGGCTTCCGGCACCGGGCAGATCAGCGCGGACGGACACACCGCCTACGCCACGGTCACCTTCGACCAGCAGGCCGACGACATCCCGGTACAGCACGCCCGGGCCGTCGTCGACACCGCGAAGGCGGCCGCCGGTGACGGGCTCCAGGTGGAACTGGGCGGCTCCGTCGCCGCCCTCACCGAAGCGCCGTCCGCCCACCTCAGCGAGGTCATCGGGGTGGTCGTCGCCGCGGTCGTCCTCTTCCTCGCCTTCGGTTCGCTCGCCGCCAGCCTGCTGCCCATCGCCACCGCCCTCGTCTCGGTCGGAACGGCGTACGCGGGCATCGTGCTGCTCGGACACCTGATGACCGTCGCCGACTTCGCCCCCCTGCTGGGCATGCTCATCGGGCTCGGCGTCGGCATCGACTACGCCCTGTTCATCGTCACCCGGCACCGCAGAGGGCTGCGGCGCGGCCTGCCGGTCGCCGAGGCGGCGCAGAACGCCGTCACGACGACGGGGCGTGCCGTCGTCTTCGCCGGGACCACCGTCTGCATCGCACTGCTCGGCATGCTGATCCTGCGGCTCGGGTTCCTCAACGGCGTCGCGATCGCCGCGTCGCTCACCGTCGTGCTGACCGTCGCCGCCTCGGTGACGCTGCTGCCCGCCCTGCTGTCGTTCATCGGGATGCGGGCACTGAGCCGACGCGAGCGCAGACAACTCGCCGAGCAGGGACCGCAGCCCGAACTGCCCACCGGCTTCGCTGCGCGCTGGTCCGCCTTCGTCGAACGCCACCCCAAGCTGCTCGGCGCGGTCGCCGCCGCGGTGATGCTGGTCCTCGCACTGCCCACGTTCTCACTGCATCTGGGCACCTCCGACCAGGGCAACAACGCCTCGTCGTCGACCACCCGGCAGGCGTACGACCTGCTGGCCGACGGCTTCGGGCCCGGCATCAACGGTCCGCTGACGATCGCCGCGCAGCTCGACGGCGCCGACGACCGGCTCGCGATGGACACACTGCCCGCCACGTTGCGAGGCACCGACGGCGTGGCATCGGTCAGCCCGGTTACGTACAACAGCAGCGGCGACACGGCGTTCGTCACCGTCGTCCCGACGTCGTCGCCGCAGTCCCAGCAGACGAGCGCCCTCGTGGACCGGCTGCGCACGGACGTCCTGCCGCACGCCGAGGAGAACACCTCGCTCCAGGCCCATGTCGGTGGGGTGACAGCCGGCTACGACGACTTCGCGCAGATCATCATCGGCAAACTTCCGCTCTTCGTCGGGGTCGTCATAGGGCTCGGCTGTCTGCTTCTGCTGCTGGCCTTCCGGTCGATCGGTATCCCGCTGAAGGCGGCCGCGATGAACGTGGCCGCCGTCGCCTCCTCGTTCGGAGTCGTCGTTGCGATCTTCCAGTGGGGGTGGGGGAGCGAGTTGCTCGGACTCGGCAGCGCCGGCCCCATCGAACCCTTCCTGCCGGTGATCATGGTGTCCGTGCTCTTCGGGCTCTCGATGGACTACCAGGTGTTCCTGGTCGGCCGGATGTACGAGGAGTGGCGGGAGACCGGAGACAACCGGCGGGCGGTCCGGGTCGGCCTCGCCGAAACCGGCCGGGTGATCAACTCCGCCGCGGTGATCATGATCTCGGTCTTCCTCGCCTTCGTGCTCAGCGGTGACCGGGTCATCGCGATGTTCGGCATCGCGCTCGCGGCGGCGGTGGCGCTCGACGCCTTCGTCCTGCGGACATTGCTGGTCCCCGCCCTGATGCACATGCTGGGCGGTGCGAACTGGTGGCTGCCGTGCTGGCTGGACCGGCGGCTGCCGCACATCAGCATCGAGCCGCCCGAGTGCGGGGAGCCGCATGCGAGGATTTCCGGGGCGCAGAGCAGCAAGGACGACGAATCGGTTGCACAGCGCGTCCACTGAGATCTCATGCGGTCTCTTGAGACCCCTCTTGAGACCGACATCGACCGACATCGAAGGAGCATGATGTTCGCGGTATCCCTGGGTGACGACGGTGCGGAACTGCGCCCGCTGGAGATCTGGCAGGCGGAGGAGTTTCTCGCCCACATCGACCGGGCACGCGAACTCGTCGACCCGTGGATCCCCTTCGCCACCTTCGCCACCGACCTCGAATCGGCGCGCGCCCTGCTGCAGCGGTACGCCGAGAAGCAGGCGGCCGACACAGGCCGGCTGTACGGCATCTGGCTGGACGGCACCCTCGTCGGCGGCGTTCTCTTCCGGATCTTCGACACCGAGTCCGGGAACTGCGAGGTCGGCTGCTGGCTGGAGTCGGCGGGGGAGGGGCGCGGCCTGGTGACCCGCGCGGTGCGGATGCTGATCGACTGGGCGGTCGAGGAGCGTGGCATGCACCGTGTGGAGTGGGTGGCGTCCTCCGCCAACACCCGCAGTGTCGCGGTCGCGAAGCGGCTCGGGATGACGCGTGACGGGGTGCTGCGCGAGAACTACCCGTACCGCGGAGTGAGGCATGACTCGGAGATATGGTCCGTGCTGGCGCCCGAATGGCGCGCTCAGCGGGGCTGAGGCGGGGCCGGCGGCAGGGCGGTCCGTGGCCGTTAAGAGAGTTCTCATCCGGACCGCCTAGCGTGCGGCCCATGAACCCCACGACTTCCAAGACCCCCATATCTCCCACCGCCGAAGGCGACCACGGGGAGAAGGCGGCGGACCGCCTCGACGAGGGGGCGATCGAAGCCGAGGGCGAGCGCGCGGTGAGCGACGGCAGCGGCACCGGCCCCGACGCCGACGCGGACCGGGACGCCGACCCGGGTCTCGGCTCGGACCAGGACCTGGACCTTGACGACGACCTCGAGGACGACGATTCCGTCCGGGCATCGTCCGGGCTCGGCGCGGCCGCCGCAGCCGTTGTCGCCGCCGGCCTCGGCGTCGTCGGTCTCACCGGGGCCTGGACCGGCCGGGTCGTCGCCGAGCGCGAGACCCTGCTGGGGCAGATGAAGACCGCCTCCGGCGGCTCCGTGGCCCAGCAGATCTCCGAGATCTACGGTGACGCCTGGCACTCCACCGCCCTTGTCAACGGCCTCTTCGCCCTGCTGGCTCTGCTCGTCGGCGTCTTCGCCCTGGTCCGCCCGGCCTTCGGCGCACCCGCCAAGGACCCGCAGCCCGGCTGGGTCCGCGCCGTTGCGACTGCCGGGATCGCGCTCGGCGTCCTGGGCGTACTGATCTCCGTCGGCATGTACTTCGACCTCATCGTCGCCCTGCCGGCGGCGAGCGCCACCGCCGGCTGAGAGCCACGATTGAGCAGTACGCAACAACCAGCGGTGCCCTAAGGCATCCACTCGGGGGGCCTGGGTCCGCATGCGGCAACCGTCGCGTGCGCCTAAGGCCCCCACCGCGTAGAGATGCGGAACTCGCCCGATGTGGCGACACCCCCTGAGAGACGACAGTAGGGGCACGGCAGAAGACGAGCCCGGCAGATCCGGGCCCGGCATACCGACTGCCCCTCCACCAGGCCTCAACAGGCCGTCGTCATCAGGGAGAAACGCATGTACGGGTACGAGTTCCACAAGATCCACGAAGCCGAACTCCTCCGCAGGGCCGAGCTGGAGCGCGTCGTCCGGCAGGCTCGCCGGGCCCGTCGCGTCGCGCGCCGGTCCGGACGCCAGGAGGACGAAGGGGTGGTGAGTGCGTTCCGGAATCGATTCGTCCGCGCCGCGTGACGAGCGTGCGATGAGCGCCGATTCCCTTCCCGCCCACACCGTGTCGGACCCATGTGCGATGCTCGGCGGCGTGGAGACCAGGTCTGTCAGTCCCGTGTTCGTCGGCCGCGCAGGCGAACTCACCTCGCTCACCGATGCGCTCGCCCGCGCGACCGCCGGGGCTCCCGGCCGTCTGGGAGTCCCGGGCGGAGAACCGCAGGCGTTGCTCATCGGTGGCGAGGCGGGCGTCGGCAAGACGCGGCTGGTCGAGGAATTCCTGACGGTGGCCGGCCGACGCGAGACCGTCGTCGCCGTCGGCGGCTGCGTCGAGATCGGCGCCGACGGGCTGCCGTACGCCCCGTTCTCCACGGCGCTGCGCGTTCTGCGCCGCACTCTGCCCGACGAAATGGCCGCAGCCTGCGCCGGGCAGGAGGGCGAACTCGCCAGGCTCCTTCCCGAACTCGGCGAAGCCGACCGGGACGCCACCGACGAGCACGGCACCGCCCGCCTCTTCGAGCTCACCGCCCGACTGCTGGAACGCATCTCCGCCGACCGGCCCGTCGTGCTCGTCCTGGAGGATCTGCACTGGGCCGACGCCTCCACCCGGCACCTCCTCGCCTATCTCTTCCGCACCCTGCGCAGCGGCCGCCTCGTCGTCGTCGGCACCTACCGGGCCGACGACATCCACCGTCGCCACCCCCTGCGCCCCCTCCTCGCCGAGCTGGACCGGCTCCGCACCGTCCGCCGGATCGAACTCGCCCGCTTCAACCGCGTCGAGGTCGGCCGCCAGCTCACCGGCATCCTCGCGGCCACCCCCGAACCCGCCCTCGTCGACGAGATATTCGAACGGTCCGACGGCAACGCCTTCTTCGTCGAAGAGCTCGCCTGCAGCCTGGAGTGCGGCGACAGCTCCGGCCTCTCCGACTCGCTGCGCGACCTCCTCCTCGTCCGCGTGGAAGCGCTCTCCGAAGACGCCCAGAAGATCGCCCGGATCGTCGCCGAGGGCGGCTCCACCGTCGAGTACGAACTGCTGGCCGCGGTCTGCGGCCTCGCCGAGGACGACCTCATCGAGGCGCTGCGGGGAGCCGTCGGCGCCAACCTTCTGCTCACCACGCCGGAGGGCAACGGCTACCGCTTCCGGCACTCGCTGGTCCGCGAGGCTGTCAGCGACGACCTGCTGCCCGGCGAACGCTCCCGGCTCAACCGCCGTTACGCCGTGGCGCTGGAAGCCGATCCCGCCCTCGTCCGCGCCGGTGAGCGTGCCACCCGCCTGGCCAGCTACTGGTACGGCGCACATGATGCGGCCAAGGCGCTCCCCGCCGTGCTGAAGGCCTCCGTCGAGGCCCGCCACCGCTACGCCTTCTCCGAGCAACTGCGGCTGCTGGAAAGGGCCATGGAGCTGTGGGACGACGTCCCTGACGAGATACGCCGCACCCTGCGCCCCATCGACTACGCCGAGGTCTACCCGGCGTGCGGCGGCGATCCGGACACCACCCCGCTGCGCTACCTCGACCTGATGGCCGAAGCCACCGTCGCCGCCCGCTTCGGCGGCGACCGCGAACGAGCCCTTGCCATCTCCAAGAAGGCCATGCGGGTCCTGGACGACGAGGCGGACCCACTGCGCGCCGCCTGGTTCTGGGTTCAGCGTTCCCACCTGGTGCAGGCGCTCACCCGCGGTGACGGCTGGCAGGAACTGGCCATCGCCCAGGACCTGGTCCGCGGTCTGCCGCCGTCCGCCGTGCATGCCGACGTCCTCATGAGCGTGGCCGGCTGGGGCGCCCTGCACCGCCCCGGAGCCGAGACACTCGCCGCCGCCGACCGGGCCGTGGAGTACGCCCAACTCGTCGGCGACGAGTACATCGAGTTGCACGCCCGGCTCACCCGCGGCTGGCTCACCGCCGACGCCGGCGCCGTCGACGAGGGAATCGCCGAGATGTACGCCGTCCGCGACCGCGCCGATGAACTCCACCTCGTCGGCATCATGGGCCGCGCCAGCATCAACCTCCCCTCCACACTCGAATCGATGGGCCGCTCCCAGGAAGCCGTGGCCGTCGCGGACCACGGCATCGAGGTCTGCCACCGCCACGGCATCCCCGACACGGAGGCCTGGGTCCGCTCGAACCAGGCGATGTCGTACTTCTCCCTCGGCCGCTGGGACGAGAGCCAGGCCACCATCGATGTGGCCGCCCGGGCTGCCCAGTCCCGCAAGGCGCACGGTCTCGTCGCCGCGCGCCGCACCGAACTGGCGCTCGCCCGGGGCGACCTCGCCGAGGCCGAGGTGCAACTCGCGCTGAGCCAACGCCATTTCGGCTCCCGCGATCCCCAGCCCCAGCACCTCATCGCCCCTGTCCGTCACGCCATGACCCTTGCCGTGCAGCAGGGCCGCCTCCCCGAGGCGCGGGCCGCATTCGAAGCCCAGGCGGAACAGGGCTTCCCGCCCGGCACCCAGCGGTACGCGCTGCCCCTGCTCCAGATCGCCGCCACGGCCGAGGCGGACGCCCGTGGCCTGCCCGCCACGGAGCCCGGCCGTCCGGCGATCCTTGCTCTGATCCGTAAGCACCTGAAGCAGTTGCCGATGCTCGTTCCGGTCTGGGCCGCATACGGTCTGCTGATCAACGCCGAGCTGGCCCGCGCCGAGGGCACCGACACCCCCGACCACTGGTCCCGCGCGGCCGCCGCCTTCGCCCCCCTGCACCGCCCTTACGAACTGGCCCAGGTCCACCACCGCTGGGCAGAGGCCCTGCTCATAGCCTCCGGCGGCCGGGCCAAGGCCACCAGCCTTCTGCGCGATGCGCACAGCACCGCCGAACGGCTCGGTGCGCGTCCGCTGACCGAGACCATCGAGCTGCTGGCCGGCCGCGCCCGCATCACGCTCGCCACCTCCGTCGACGAGATCCCGATCGCCGTCACCGTCCCGGCCGACGACGCCACCCTGGACAAGGCGGCGGAGCGGGAGCACGCCGAGGACCAGCTCCAGGCCGCGGCGGCCGCAGCGGTGGAGTCGTTCGGGCTGACGCGACGCGAGCAGGATGTGCACCGGCTCGTCGCCGCCGGGCATACGAACCGGAGGATTGCCGAGGAGCTCTACATCTCACCCAAGACCGCGAGCGTGCATGTCTCCAACATTCTCGCCAAGCTCGGCGTCTCCAGCCGCGGCGAGGCCGCGGCGCTCGCCCACCGCCTCCGCCTGTACCGCGCCCGCGAGGTGTCCTAGCCGGGTGCGGGTGCGGCGGTGGTCAGTCGTCGGACGGGCTTGATGTGCCGTCCGCGTCCGCGTCCTTGTCTTCGTCCTTGTCTTCGCCTTCGTCCTCCGGCTCCGGAAGGCGGACCGTCACCTTGCCCGACGCGAGGTCTATCGGGCCGCGGCCGGGGTCGCCCACGCCCAGGTCCACCGGAGTCAGCTCCAGGCGTTTCTGCTCCTCCGCGGCATGCTTGCGGCCCGGGGCGAAGAGTTCCTCGAAGAAGTTGAACACCGGCTCGCGCCCTTTCACCTGCAGTCGCCGCTACCGCACCTCCAGCACCAGGGCTCTGTCGTCTCCCGGTTCCGGTGTGCCGCGGGTGTCCGTGTTGCTCGTGACCAGCCAGAGTCTGTTGCCGCCCGCCGCGAGCACGGTGCGCAGCCGGCCGTACTGTCCTCTCAGGAACGATTGCGGGGCCGCCAGAGGTTCCTTGTCCGGGTTCTCGGACAGCGGAATCCTCCAGAGCCGCTCACCTCGCAGGCCCGCCATCCAGATCGAGCCCTGGGCGAAGGCGATCCCGCTCGGGGACGCCTCGGACGTCTTCCACTGTGCCACGGGGTCGACAAATCCCTTCTTTCCGGCCTTCCCCTCGTACTCCGGCCAGCCATAATTCCCACCGGGCACGATCTGATTCAGCTCGTCCCACGTGTCCTGCCCGAATTCGGACGCCCACAGCTGTTTCCGGCTGTCCCAGGCCAGTCCCTGCACATTGCGGTGCCCGTACGAATACATCAACAAGCCGGGCTCGGGGTTGCCCGGTGCCGGTTTCCCGTCCGGGGTCATCCGCAGGATCTTGCCCGCCAGGGACTCCTTGTCCTGCGAGAGGCCGGTGCGCCCCGTCTCGCCCGTCCCCGCATACAGCATGTGGTCCGGACCGAAGGCGATCCGGCCGCCGTTGTGGATGTTGCCCTTAGGGATGCCCCGCAGGATCGTGTGCGGCGCCCCCAGCTGCCGGCCGGTGCCACCGTGCTCGTCGTACCGCATGCGGGCGATGCGGTTGTCGGTCGCGGTCGTGAAGTACGCGTACACCAGATGGTCCGAGGCGTACGTCGGCGAGATCGCGATGCCCAGCAGCCCGCCCTCCCCGGCGGGAGACACTCCGGGCACCGTGCCCAGCAGCGTCTTGTCCCCCGTTCTCCCGTCGACGCGCGTGATCGTTCTCTCATCGCGTGAGGACACCAGCAGATCGCCGCCGGGCAGCTCCGCCAGGCCCCATGGTGAGACCAGTCCCTCGGTCAGCGTCGACGCCACCTTCACCGAGCCCTTCGCGGGCGGCAGCGAGGACGGCGGCGGCAGAGCGGAGGAGGAGACAGCGGGGGAGGAGGGCGGTGGGTGCGTCGTGCTCGCCGCGCCGCCTCCCGTGCTCCCCGAACTCTCGCTCGACGAGCACCCCGCTGACACCATCAGCGAGCCCACCGCGACCGCGGTCACCATCGCGCGGCGCGCAATGGGGACCCCCTGCGGGCGTTCCACACGGGCTCTCACGGATCCGAATACAGAAACGCGCACAGCACCGATCCCTTCAACGGCTGCCTGACTACTGTTCTTACACCGCAGCCCCGCCCCAGGTTCCGCATGCCCGCCGACTTTCTGCGCTCAGTCCCACGACCCCAGCGCCCGCGGCAGCCGCGCGATCTCCGCCAGATCCCGCGCCGTCAGCTCGAGCCCGGCCGCCCCCGCGTTCTCCACCGCCCACTGCTCCCGCTTCGTGCCCGGCACCGGCACCACATGCGGGCCCTGGCGCAAAACCCACGCCAGCGCCACCTGCGCCGGAGTCGCCCCGTGCCGTTCGGCGATCCGCCGCAGCCCCACCACCACCGGCTGGTTCGCCGCCATCATCTCGGCCGTGAACCGCGGATGCCTGGCCCGCAGATCGTCCGGCTCGAAGCCCTGGCCCGGCGTCAGCGTGCCCGTGAGATAGCCGTTGCCCAGCGGCATCGCCGCCAGCAGCCCCACACCCCGCGCCTCGCACCACGGCAGCAGCGTGTCGAGGGCCTCCGGCGACCACACCGAGAGCTCCGTCTGGACCGCGCTCACCGGAAAGACCTGCTGCACCCGCTCCAGCTGGCGAATCGTTCCGTCGTGCATCCGCGCACCCGGCCGGCGCGAGGCCCGCGCCCCGACCGCGCTCAGCCCCAGCGCCCGGACCTTCCCCGTGGTGACCAGCTCCGCCATCGCACCCCAGGTCTCCTCCACCGGCACCTCGGGATCGGCCCGGTGCAGCTGGTACAGATCGATCACATCGGTCTGCAGCCGCCGCAGCGACGCGTCGCAGGCCCGGCGCACATAGCCGGGACGGCCGTTGGCCACGATGTGCTGATCGCCCACCAGCAGCCCACACTTGGTGGAGAGGAAGGCATCGGCCCGGCGCCCTTTGAGGGCCCTGCCGATCAGGAGCTCGTTGGTGAAGGGGCCGTACATGTCGGCCGTATCGAGCAGCTGGACACCCGCGTCCAGCGCGGCGTGCACCGTCCGCAACGCACGGTCACCGCGCTGCTGCGACGCGCTGTACGCCCAGTTCATCGGCATGCAGCCGAGCCCGACCGCACCCACGGCGAGCGCCGCCGCACCGAGACCCCTGCGCTCCAACTCCCCGAACCCTCCCTCGGCCCCGCCGTCACGGGACCACACCGCACCCCAAAGTAGCCTCTGCCGTCTCCCGTACTTCGCATAGCCTCCTGACCATGACTTCCACGACGACTCCCGATGTCTGGCTGCCGATTCCGGCTGACGAGATCGAAGGGCTCCCCGAGGGTCTCAACTACCGCTTCTGGGACGGCGAGCACGATTTCCCCGCCGACCCCGCGGACTGCGCGTTCTATGTCGTTCCCTACATGAAGGGGCCGGAGATCGCGGTCCGCCCGCTCGCCGGGATGGGCGCGGTCCAGGTCGTGCAGACGCTCTCGGCGGGCATCGACCATGTCCAGCCGGGGCTCGGCCGGTTGCCCGCCGGTGTGCGGCTGTGCAACGCCAAGGGAGTTCACGAGGCCTCGACGGCAGAGCTCGCTCTCGCTCTGATCCTCGCCTCGCTGCGCGGCTTCCCCGGGTTCGTCCATGGCCAGGACAAGGAGGAGTGGCGGGCAGGTTTCTACCCGGCGCTCGCCGACAAGTCCGTTCTGATCGTGGGGTACGGATCGATCGGCGCCGCCATCGAGGACCGGCTCGCGCCCTTCGAGTGTGCGCGGGTGGCGCGCGTCGCGCGCTCCGCGCGGACAACAGCACGCGGCCCCGTACACACACTCGACGACCTGCCCGCACTGCTGCGCGAAGCCGACATCGTCATTCTGTCCACCCCGCTGAACCCCTCCACACAAGGGCTGGTGAGCGCCGACTTCCTCGCCGCGATGCCGGACGGGGCTCTGCTCGTGAACGTCGCCCGGGGCGGCGTCGTGGGCACCAAGGCCCTGCTGTCCGAACTCGAGTCCGGGCGGCTGCGCGCGGCCCTCGATGTCACCGACCCGGAACCGCTGCCCGCCGGCCACCCCCTCTGGCATGCTCCGAACGTCCTGATCACTCCGCATGTGGGCGGCAGCACCTCGGCGTTCCTGCCGCGCGCCAAGCGGCTGCTGGCCGGACAGCTCACCCGGTTCGCCGCGAGGGAGTCGGTGCACAACGTCGTACTCACCACCGGCTGACCACGCTGCGAATCCGTTCTGCTGCGCAGAGTGCCGACAACGACTCAGTTCGTCACGGAGAGTAGAGGGGCTATGTCCCTGCGTGACGACTCTGGTGTATCGTCCCGAATGGGGGCTGCGCCGTGGAAGGGACGGCGCGGGGGCGGCAGCGGAACGCGAGGGGGGCGACGGGCGATGGACGAACGATCCGACGCGGCAGGGCGGTCGACGGAGACCACCTGGGCGCCCATCGTGCCGCGTTCGCACCCGTCCGACGGCATCGGGGACACCTCGGTGAGCGCCCCGGCGAGCGCTCTCGGGGCGTTCTTCTCCCGGCAGTCGACCGCCGGAGGGGCGTCCGGGGCGGTCTCGCAGATCCTTCTCGGCCTGGTCTGCGGCGGTTACGCCGTGGGGGCGGCTTTCGGCTGGGGCTCGTCCGAGCTGGCCCTCATCATGGGCGACTTCGGTCTCAGTGCTGCTGCCCTGATCGCGGCCGTCTCCTGCTTCCTCTACGCGCGTTTCGCGTGCAACCGGTTCCGGCCCGCCTGGCTGCTGTTCTCGCTCTCCTCCCTGATGGCCGCCGGGGGGAACGCCGTCTGGGGCTGGTACGAGGTCGTGCTCGGGCTCGATGTGCCCAGCCCGTCGCCGGCCGATGTCTTCTTCCTCTGCTTCGCGCCGCCCGCCATCGTCGGGCTGCTCGTCCTTGCCAAGCGCCCCGTCACCAGGGCGGGTTGGGTCTGCCTGGTGCTGGACGCCTGGCTGATCGGCGGATCGCTCCTCACGCTCTCCTGGAGCCTGGCGCTTGCCCACACCGCGCATCTCGCGGACGCCGAGGGGGCGAGTGTGTCCCGCGCGGCGCTCTCGCTGGCCTATCCGCTGCTCGACATCGTGCTGGTCTCCATGGTGCTCGCCCTGCACTTCCGGCGGGCCAACATCAACCGCTCCGCGGTGAACACCGCCATCGCCGCCCTCGCCCTGACGGTCCTCTGCGACGCGCTGTTCACCTCGCCCCTGCTCCGTCAGACCTACCACTCCGGCCAGATGCTGGACGCCGGCTGGTTCGCCGGTTCACTGCTCCTCGCGTACGCCCCCTGGGGCGCGAACAGGACAGGAGACAACGCTGTCGAGCAGCGCCCCGCCCCGCGCACCACCACTCGTCCGATCGCCGGTTCGCTGGCCGCGCTGACGCCGTATCTCGCGGCCGCCGTCTGCACCCTCGGCATCCTCTACAACGTCATCGAGGGCCGCCGGGTGGACCGCGTCGTGGTCTTCACCGGTTGCACGGTGGTGCTCGCCCTGGTCGTTCGGCAGGGCATCATGCTCGTCGACAACATCGCGCTCACCCAGGAGCTGGCGCAGAAGGAGAACCACTTCCGCTCCCTGGTCCAGGGCTCCAGCGACGTCATCATGATCGCCGCCCCCACCGGCATACTCCGGTACGTCAGCCCCGCCGCCTCCGGTGTCTACGGGCGGGAGGCCGACGACCTGATCGGTGCCGAGCTCGCCTCGATCATCCACCCCGAGGACCTGGGGCGCGTGGTCCACGAGGTGCGGCGGTTTCTGGCCGCGCCGCCCAGTGAGGAACCCACCACCCGGATCGAGTGCCGGTTCAGATCCGGCACCGGGGAGTGGCTCAACGTCGAGTCCACCGTCAACCGCCATCAGGGCGGACTGATCCTCAACAGCCGGGACGTGACCGAACGGGTCAGGCTGCAGGCCCAGTTGCAGCACAACGCCGAGCACGACCCGCTCACCGACCTGCCCAACCGTGCCCTGTTCACCGAGCGCGTCCGCCAGGCTCTCGGGGGCCGCCGCTCCGGTGACCCCGGTACCGCGGTGCTCTTCATCGACCTCGACGGCTTCAAGGCGGTCAACGACCGTCTCGGCCACCAGGCGGGCGACGAGCTGCTCGTCCAGGCCGCCCGCCGCCTCCAGGAGTCCGTACGGGCCGGGGACACCGCGGCCCGCCTCGGCGGCGACGAGTTCGCGGCGCTCATCCTCGGCGACGGCACCCGTGACCAGGGCGCCCGGGAGTACCAGGTCCACGAGCTCGCCGACCGGCTGCGCCTCACGCTCTCCCAGCCGTACCGGATCGGCGGCGGCGAGGTCCGCGTCGCCGCCTCCATCGGGGTCGCCTTCGCCGAGCCCGCCATCACCCCCACCGACCTCATGCGCAACGCCGACCTCGCCATGTACCGGGCCAAGGCGGCCGGCAAGGACCGCGTCGAGCTGTACGCTCCGCAGATGCAGGCCGAAGTGGTGCGCCGATCCGAGCTGGCGGCCCGGCTGCGCACCGCACTGAGGGACGGCGAGTTCGCCCTGCTCCACCAGCCCGTGGTCCATCTCGCCACCGGCACCGTCGCCGCCGTCGCCGCGCAGGCCCGCTGGCGCTCCGCCCAGGGCATTCTGTTCACCCCCGCCGAATTCCTCCGCGTCACCGAGGACAGCGACCGCACCGCAGAGCTCGGCCGCTGGCTCCTCGAAGAGGCCGTCGAGCAGGCAGCCGACCGGGCCAGGGCCGGGCACGAGGTCTCCGTGGCCGTCCGGCTCTCCGCCCGCAGGCTGCTGGACAAGGCGTTGCCGTTCGGCTCCGTCGAGGCACTCCTCACCCGGCACGGCCTGCCCTCGGGGGCGCTGATGATCGAGGTCTCCGACAGTGACCCCCGGGTTTCCTTCGACGAGCTCGAACAGCGCCTCGTCGCGCTGCGCCGGCTCGGCGTACGGATCGCGCTCGACGGTTTCGGAAGCGGCTACGCCGCGATCAACGCGCTGCGCCGGCTCCCCATCGACGTACTGAAACTGGACCGGGGTCTCGTCGAGGGCGTCGTGGAATCGGCCCGGCTGCACAAGATCACCAGTGGGCTGCTGAGAATCGCCTGCGACCTCGGCCTGCAGTCGGTGGCCGACGGGGTCGACGTGCCGGAGCAGGTCCTCGCGCTGCGCGCCATGGGCTGTACGCACGGCCAGGGGATGGCTTTTTCCGGACCGCTGGACGAGTACCGGCTGCGCCGCACCCTGGTGCGCGGCGAGTTCCCGGTGCCGGGCGGCCCCACTGCCCAGCCCGTCCTGACGGGCGGCTCGATTCCGCTCCTCAGCGGCCCACATTCTGAGATGCCTATCCCACCTACTTGACACGCTGTGCGCGTCGGAGAGAGGGTCAATGCCATGCGCACCCGAATTCTCGTACTTGGAAAGCGCGTCGGCTGAAGCAGAGTGCCTCGTTGACACTCTGCAGACCGCACCGGCGCGCTCCCCTCGCTTGCCTCACGGCACGAGGGGTTTTTTGTTGCAGTGGCACACCTCAAAACCCCGCAAAAACCCTCAGCTTCGAGAAGAGAATGCCGATGACCGAGCAGGCCACCGGGGCCCACCATCCCCAGCCGCGGGCCCGTAACGGCGGACCGTCCTCCGCCACCGTTGAGCACGTCACGGGCGCGCAGTCCCTCATCCGGTCTCTTGAAGAGGTGGGGGCCGACACGGTATTCGGCATTCCCGGCGGCGCCATCCTTCCGGCGTACGACCCGATGATGGACTCCACCCGGGTCCGTCATGTGCTGGTCCGTCACGAGCAGGGCGCCGGCCACGCCGCCACCGGCTATGCGCAGGCCACCGGCAAGGTCGGTGTCTGCATGGCCACTTCCGGCCCGGGAGCCACCAACCTGGTCACCCCGATCGCCGACGCGCACATGGACTCCGTCCCGCTGGTCGCGATCACCGGCCAGGTCGCCTCCAAGGCGATCGGCACGGACGCATTCCAGGAAGCCGACATCTGCGGCATCACGATGCCGGTCACCAAGCACAACTTCCTGGTCACCCGGGCCGAGGACATCCCGCACACGATCGCCGAGGCCTTCCACATCGCCGCCACCGGCCGTCCGGGCCCCGTCCTCGTCGACATCGCCAAGGACGCCCTGCAGGCGCAGACCACGTTCAGGTGGCCGCCGACCCAGGACCTGCCCGGCTACCGTCCGGTCACCAAGCCGCACGCCAAGCAGATCCGCGAGGCCGCCAAGCTCATCACCCAGGCCAAGCGCCCGGTGCTGTACGTCGGCGGCGGCGTCATGAAGGCCGGGGCCACCGCCGAGCTGAAGGTCCTCGCCGAGCTCACCGGAGCGCCCGTCACCACCACCCTGATGGCGCTCGGTTCGTTCCCCGACAGCCACCCGCTGCACGTGGGAATGCCGGGCATGCACGGTTCGGTCACCGCCGTCACCGCGCTGCAGAAGGCCGACCTGATCGTCGCCCTCGGAGCCCGCTTCGACGACCGCGTCACCGGCAAGCTGGACAGCTTCGCCCCGTACGCCAAGATCGTCCACGCCGACATCGACCCCGCGGAGATCGGCAAGAACCGCACCGCCGACGTGCCGATCGTCGGCGACGCCCGCGAGGTCATCGCCGACCTCGTCCAGGCCGTCCAGGCCGAGCACACCGAGGGACACACCGGCGACTACTCCGCCTGGTGGAAGGACCTCAACCGCTGGCGCGACACCTACCCGGTCGGTTACGACCTCCCCGAGGACGGCAGCCTCTCCCCCCAGCAGGTCATCCAGCGCATCGGCAAACTCGCCCCCGAAGGCACGATCTTCGCGGCGGGCGTCGGCCAGCACCAGATGTGGGCCTCGCACTTCATCCAGTACGAGCAGCCCGCCACCTGGCTGAACTCCGGCGGCGCCGGAACGATGGGTTACGCGGTCCCGGCCGCGATGGGCGCCAAGGCCGGCATGCCGGACCGTACGGTCTGGGCGATCGACGGTGACGGCTGCTTCCAGATGACCAATCAGGAACTCACCACCTGCACGCTCAACAACATCCCGATCAAGGTCGCGATCATCAACAACGGCGCGCTCGGGATGGTCCGCCAGTGGCAGACCCTGTTCTACAACCAGCGGTACTCCCACACTGTGCTGCACTCCGGCACCGACACCGAGGGCACTCCGGCGAAGGGCACCCGCGTGCCGGACTTCGTCAAGCTGTCCGAGGCCATGGGCTGCCACGCGATCCGCTGCGAGGACCCGGCCGATCTGGACAAGGTCATCGCCGAGGCCAACGCGATCAACGACCGCCCGGTCGTCATCGACTTCATCGTCCACGAGGACGCCATGGTGTGGCCGATGGTCGCCGCCGGCACCTCCAACGACGAGGTCATGGCTGCCCGTGGCGTCCGCCCCGACTTCGGCGACAACGAAGACGACTGAGAGACAGAGAGAGACCGACTCCATGTCCACCAAGCACACGCTCTCCGTCCTGGTCGAGAACAAGCCCGGTGTCCTCGCCCGGATCACGGCCCTGTTCTCCCGACGCGGCTTCAACATCGATTCGCTCGCGGTCGGTACCACCGAGCACCCCGACATCTCGCGCATCACCATCGTCGTGAACGTCGAGGACCTGCCCCTCGAGCAGGTGACCAAGCAGCTCAACAAGCTGATCAACGTACTGAAGATCGTCGAACTCGAGCCGTCCGCTGCGATCCAGCGTGAGCTCGTCCTGGTGAAGGTCCGCGCCGACAACGAGACCCGCTCCCAGATCGTCGAGATCGTCAAGCTGTTCCGCGCCAAGACCGTGGACGTCTCCCCGGAGGCCGTCACGATCGAGGCGACCGGCGGCGCCGACAAGCTGGACGCCATGCTCAAGATGCTGGAGCAGTACGGCATCAAGGAGCTCGTCCAGTCCGGCACCATCGCCATAGGGCGCGGCGCGCGCTCGATCACCGACCGTTCGCTGCGCGCACTCGACCGTACGGCCTAGCCGCCACCCTCTCGCCGCTCGTATGGCGAGACCCGAAAACGTATTTGGCGCCCCCCGCCGTACGGTGGGACGCAACACCTGCACACCAAGGAGAAGACCCAGTGGCCGAGCTGTTCTACGACGACGATGCCGACCTGTCCATCATCCAGGGCCGCAAGGTCGCGGTCATCGGCTACGGCAGCCAGGGCCATGCCCACGCGCTGTCGCTGCGTGACTCGGGTGTCGACGTCCGTGTCGGTCTGCACGAGGGCTCGAAGTCCAAGGCCAAGGCCGAGGAGCAGGGCCTGCGCGTGGTGACCCCGGCCGAGGCCGCCGCCGAGGCCGACGTCATCATGATCCTCGTCCCGGACCCGATCCAGGCCCAGGTCTACGAGGAGTCGATCAAGGGCAACCTCAAGGACGGCGACGCGCTGTTCTTCGGACACGGGCTGAACATCCGGTTCGACTTCATCAAGCCGCCGGCGGGTGTCGACGTCTGCATGGTCGCCCCGAAGGGCCCGGGTCACCTGGTCCGCCGCCAGTACGAGGAGGGTCGCGGCGTTCCGTGCATCGTGGCTGTCGAGCAGGATGCCTCGGGCAACGGCCTGGCGCTGGCCCTGTCGTACGCGAAGGGCATCGGCGGTACCCGCGCCGGCGTCATCAAGACGACCTTCACCGAGGAGACCGAGACCGACCTGTTCGGTGAGCAGGCCGTCCTCTGCGGTGGCACCGCCGCTCTGGTCAAGGCCGGTTTCGAGACCCTGACCGAGGCCGGATACCAGCCGGAGATCGCCTACTTCGAGTGCCTCCACGAGCTGAAGCTCATCGTCGACCTGATGTACGAGGGCGGCCTGGAGAAGATGCGCTGGTCGATCTCGGAGACCGCCGAGTGGGGCGACTACGTCACCGGTCCGCGGATCATCACGGACGCCACCAAGGCCGAGATGAAGAAGGTTCTCACCGAGATCCAGGACGGCACCTTCGCCAAGAACTGGATGGCCGAGTACCACAGCGGTCTGCCCAAGTACAACGAGTACAAGAAGGCCGACAGCGACCACCTGCTGGAGACCACCGGCCGTGAGCTGCGCAAGCTCATGAGCTGGGTGAACGACGAGGACGCGTAAGTCCTCCGCCGCGGGGCGGGTCTTCGGACCCGCCCCGCGGCGCATCCCCGCATCCCCGCTGGAAGAAGCGGCGCCGTACGTGTGTACAAGTCGTCCAGCCCCGTGTGGGTGATCCTTCCATCGGGGCGCAGAATGCGCCCCGATGCATGACTACACTGCTCCACACATACACGCGTCAGGCCCACAGTGTCGTGCGTCTTCCACGCGGCAAGCCCCCTCCACCGCCTGCGGCCGTCGGGACGGCCGTCCGCACTGGACTTGTGAGGACTCACGTGAGCTCGAAACCTGTCGTACTCATCGCTGAAGAGCTGTCGCCTGCCACGGTTGACGCCCTGGGACCGGATTTCGACATCCGGCACTGCAACGGCGCGGACCGCGCCGAACTCCTCCCCGCGATCGCCGATGTCGACGCCATCCTGGTGCGCTCCGCCACCAAGGTCGACGCCGAGGCCATCGCCGCCGCGAAGAAGCTGAAGGTCGTCGCCCGCGCGGGAGTCGGTCTGGACAATGTCGACGTGTCCGCGGCCACCAAGGCCGGCGTGATGGTCGTCAACGCCCCGACGTCCAACATCGTCACCGCCGCCGAGCTGGCCTGCGGTCTGCTCGTCGCCACCGCACGCAACATCCCGCAGGCCAACACCGCCCTCAAGAACGGCGAGTGGAAGCGCTCCAAGTACACCGGCGTCGAGCTGAGCGAGAAGACCCTCGGTGTCGTCGGCCTCGGCCGCATCGGCGTGCTGGTCGCGCAGCGCATGTCGGCCTTCGGCATGAAGATCGTCGCGTACGACCCCTATGTGCAGCCGGCCCGCGCCGCGCAGATGGGCGTCAAGCTCCTCACGCTGGACGAGCTGCTCGAAGTCTCCGACTTCATCACCGTGCACCTGCCGAAGACCCCCGAGACGCTCGGCCTGATCGGCGACGAGGCGCTGCACAAGGTGAAGCCCTCCGTGCGGATCGTCAACGCCGCACGCGGCGGCATCGTCGACGAGGAGGCGCTCGCCTCCGCCCTCAAGGAGGGCCGCGTCGCCGGCGCCGGTCTCGACGTGTACACGAAGGAACCCTGCACGGACTCCCCGCTGTTCCAGTTCGACCAGGTCGTCTGCACCCCGCACCTCGGCGCCTCCACCGACGAGGCGCAGGAGAAGGCGGGCATCGCCGTCGCCAAGTCCGTCCGCCTCGCGCTCGCCGGTGAGCTCGTGCCGGACGCGGTCAACGTGCAGGGCGGCGTCATCGCCGAGGACGTACGTCCCGGCCTGCCTCTCGCCGAGAAGCTCGGCCGGATCTTCACCGCGCTCGCGGGCGAGGTCGCGGCCCGCCTCGATGTCGAGGTGTACGGCGAGATCACCCAGCACGACGTCAAGGTGCTCGAACTCTCCGCGCTCAAGGGCGTCTTCGAGGACGTCGTCGACGAGACGGTGTCCTACGTCAACGCCCCGCTCTTCGCGCAGGAGCGCGGTGTCGAGGTCCGCCTCACCACCAGCTCCGAGTCGCCGGACCACCGCAATGTGGTGACCGTCCGCGGCACGCTGGCGAGTGGCGAGGAGGTCGCGGTCTCCGGCACGCTGGCCGGCCCCAAGCACCTCCAGAAGATCGTCGCGATCGGCGAGCACGATGTGGACCTGGCGCTCGCCGACCACATGGTCGTCCTGCGGTACGAGGACCGTCCCGGTGTCGTCGGTGCGGTCGGCAAGATCCTCGGTGAGGCCGGACTCAATATCGCGGGCATGCAGGTCTCGCGGGCGGCCGCGGGCGGCGAGGCGCTGGTCGTCCTCACCGTCGACGACGACGTCCCGGCAGCGGTCCTGAGCGAGATCGCCGAGGAGATCGGCGCGACCTCGGCCCGCTCGGTGAACCTCACCGACTGATCACAACCCTGAGCGGGCCGGCGTCCCCGGCATGTAGACGTGCGTCTTACACAAACGTCTGCATGCCGGGTATGCTGCTTTTATGGGACACCGTGAGGATCTGCTCGAAGGCGCCAAGCGCTGCCTGCTGGAGAAGGGGTACGCCCGGACGACGGCGCGCGACATCGTGGCCGCCTCCGGCACCAACCTCGCCTCCATCGGCTACCACTACGGCTCCAAGGAGGCCCTGCTCAATCTGGCCTTTCTGCAGCTGACCGAGGAGTGGGGCGACCGGGTCACCGTACCGGCCGGCGAGTCCGAGGACAGTGGCGTGCCCGGCGCACCGCTCGACCAGTTCCGTGCGGCCTGGGAGCAGGTCATCGCGAGCTATCCGCAGAGCCGCGCGATCTGGAAGCTCCAGATGGAGGTGGTGTCGCGGCTGGATGTCGACCCCGAGCTCCAGAAGGCCCTGGCCGGGCCGCAGGAGGAGGGCCGCTACGGACTCGCCGAGAACATGCTGGGCATCGATCCGGAAACCGATCCCGAGAAGGCGCGCGTCGTCGGACTGTTCTGTCAGGCACTGCTCGCGGGTGTGATGGTGCAGTGGATGGTCGACGAGGAGACCGCGCCCTCGGCGCAGGATCTGACGGACGGCCTCAAGGCGATCCTCGAAGGCCGCCCGTTCTGAAGGGGCCGGTCCGGATCGGTCAGGCATCGGGTGACGGCAGGGCCCGGCACAGTGCATCCAGGGCCGCGGCGTACGCATGGTCCGGAGGCGTCGCATAGCCCACGACCAGGCCGTCCTCGGCGGGCATGGTGGCGGCCGGATGACGGAAGTCGGCGAGCGGGTCCAGACCGAGGCCCTGCCAGGCGGCGGCCTTGACGGTGGAGCGTTCGGTGCCGGGCGGCAGCCGCAGGACGGCGTGCAGTCCGGCGGCGATGCCGGTGGGCGTGATGTGCGGGGCGTGTGCGGCCAGGGCGGCGACCAGCTGGTCGCGGCGGCGCCGGTAGCGCTGGCGCATCCGGCGGATGTGCCGGTCGTAGTGGCCGGATTCGATGAGGTCGGCGAGCGCGAGCTGGTCCAGGACGCTCACCCAGCCCTCGCGTTCCCCCTTGACGGCCAGTACGGCGCCGACGAGGTGCTCGGGCAGAACCATCCAGCCCAGCCGGACCGCGGGGGAGAGGGTCTTGCTGACGGAGCCGAGGTGGACGACCCGGTCCGGCTCGAGGCCCTGGACGGCGCCCACCGGCTCACGGTCGTAACGGAACTCCCCGTCGTAGTCGTCCTCCAGAACCAGCCCGCCACGGCTACGCGCCCAGTCGACGACGGCCGCGCGCCGCTCCGGGTGCAGCGGACCGCCCGTAGGGAACTGGTGGGCCGGGGTGAGCAGCACACTCCGTACACCCGGCAGACCGGTCAACTGGGCGGTGCGGGCCCCGTGTTCGTCGAGCGCCAGCGGGACCGTACGGACCCTGGCGGCGGTCAGCAGCGAACGGTGGAAACCGAGCCCGTACGACTCCACCGCCAGCGGGCCGCGCAGCACGCCGCCACCGAACAGCAGCCGCAGGGCGTGCGCGAAGCCGGAGCAGATCACGATCCGTTCGGGGGAGCAGCGCACCCCGCGGGCGCGGGCCAGATAACCGGTCAGCGCGCGGCGCAGTTCGATGCGACCCTGCGGATCACCGGGGCCGAAGGCGTCGTTCGGCGCGGCGTTCACGGCGCGGCGGGAGGCCGCGAGCCAGGCGCCACGGGGGAAGGACGCGGCGTCCGGCTGTCCTTGGCGGAGGTTGTGCACGGGCGGGGCCGGGCGCGACGGCGCCTTCTTCGGGACACGGGCAGGGGCGACGGCATCGGCGCGGTGGGCGACCCGGGTGCCGGACCCCTGACGGGCGGTCAGCCAGCCCTCGGCGACCAGTTCGGCATAGGCGTCGGCGACGGTGTTGCGGGCCAGCCCGAGGTCGGCGGCGAGTGAGCGGTAGGGCGGGAGCCGGGTGCCCGGCGGCAGCCGTCCCGCCCGGACCGCGTCGCGCAGCGCGCGGATGAGAACAGCCCGGCGGCTGCCCGGTCCTGTCAGCTCCAGCAGCAGGTCACTGCCGATCCGCTCCGCCGAATTGACCCATGATTCCGACATCAAAATGCACCCTACGTGAGGTCGCCCGGCTCCGTAGCGTAGTGATCATGACGAACAACGAAGCAGTCATCCGAGCCGCCCGAGTCAACTTCGCCAAAGCCGCCCCGAAGGCGTTCAAGGCCCTCATCGGCTTCGACGCCGCCGCGCGGCAGGGCCTGGACCCCGCGCTCGTCGAACTGGTCCAGATCCGGTCCTCCCAGCTCAACGGGTGCGCATACTGCCTGCACATGCACACCACGGACGCCCGCAAGGCGGGTGAGAGCGAGGAGCGGCTGCACATGGTCGCCGTCTGGCCGGAGGCCGCCCACTTCTTCACGGAGAAGGAACAGGCGGCACTCGCGCTCACCGAGGCCGTCACCCTGGTCTCCCGCGGCGGCGTCCCGGACGACGTCTACGCCCGCGCGGCGGCCCACTTCGATGAGCCCGAGCTGGCCGGGCTGTTGGCCCTGATCTTCACGATCAACACCTGGAACCGCATCGCGCTGAGCACGGGGAAGGTGGCGGGCACGGACGAGCGGGTGGCCCACTGAGGGGAGCGGCTGCACCCTGTTTCAGAGGTCCCACGGGACAGCCCTTAGAGCCGCGCCGCCTTCAGGGCCATGTGCAGCAGCAGCCGGTTCTCGCCGTCGTTCAGATCCAGACCGGTGAGCTGCTCGACCCGGGACAGCCGGTAGTACAGCGTCTGCCGGTGGATGCCGAGTTCGGCGGCCGTGCGGCTCGCCTGGCCCGCGCAGTCGAGGAACACCTCGGCGGTGCGGGCCAGGTCCGTGTGCGGCGGGGTGAGCAGGGGGCGCACCGCTGGGTCCGGGGCGGTGTCCGCCGTCGGGGGGAGTGCGGTGAGCAGGCGGTACGGGCCGATGGCCGACCAGTCGGCGACCGGGCCGAAGCGGGACTCCGCCGCTGCCGCGCGGGCCGCCGCCGAGGCCTCGTGCCAGGCCGCGGCCAGCTCCGGCAGGCCCCGGCGCGGGATCGCGATCCCGGCCGTGGCGGTCCGTCCCGCGGTGGTGCGCAGCCGGTCGGCCGCCGCGGTCGCCGGGTCCCGTACGTCGGGGGAGCGCAGCCGGACCAGTGCGGCCAGCGACAGGGTGCCCGCGCCCGCCGGTGACGGGACCGTGGACAGCGCCGCCGCGGACGGAACCGTACGGGCCGACGGGGTCTCGTCCGGCCACGGGGTCACGCAGACCACCGTGTGCAGCCCGTCCGCGTCCGGGCCCAACGCCTCCCGCAGTGCGGCCACCGCCATGTCGTGCTGCCAGCCCCGCGCGGCCATGAGCACCGCCCCGAACTCCCGGGACAGATCCGCGCCGGCCCGCGCCTCGTCGGAAAGGAGCGCACCGATCCGGGCCGCCACGTCCATCGCCGCGGTCAGCTGTTCGTCGGTCGGCCCGGGGTCCGCGTCGAGCAGCCATACGTAACCGAGCACGACACCCCGATGGCGTACCGGCAGGCAGATCCGGCCACGGATCACCCCGGCCTCCGGGGCGGCGGGAATGCGGATCGGGCCGGTGGCACGGGCGATGCCGAAGCCCTCGAACCAGGCGCGGACCGCGGGTGTGGAGCGACGGGTCAGGATCGACCGGGTGCGGACCGGGTCCATCGCCATGTCGTCGTCGCTGTCGTGCGCCCCGAAGGCGACCAGGCCGAAGTCCCGGTTCTCCAGCGTCGCGGGGGCGCCGAGCAGCGCGGAGATCTCGTCCACCAGCTCCTGATAATCGCCCTTCACCCGGCCATTCTCGCACCTCATCAGACATATGTCTGAGATCCAGGGCACGGATGCGTGACAGCTGTCGATGGCACAGGATCGGAGGGATCCTTAGATTTCACGGTGGTTCTCCGTGCTGTACCGGTCTGATTCAGTTCCTGCCGGTACGGCCCTCGTTCATACCTTTCCGTTGGAGGTGCCCCGTGCTGGCTCCCGTGATTCTCGCTGCGTCGCGCAGTGACAAGATGCGCCGTTTCATTTCGGCTGCTCCGGGGACCAAGCAGGTCGTCGACCGGTTCATCGCCGGCGAGACGGTCGAGCAGGTCGTCCCGATCATCGAGGACGCCACCGGGAAGGGCCTCGAGGTCACCCTCGACGTCGTCGGCGAGGACATCACGACGCCCGAGCAGGCCACCGCCGCACGCGATGCGTACCTGGAGCTGATCGACCGCCTGAAGGACCTCGGCCTGGGCACCAGGGCCGAGATGTCCATCAAGCTGTCGATGTTCGGCCAGGCACTGGAGGGCGGCCACGAGATGGCGCTCGCCAACGTCCGCCCGGTCGTCGAGGCCGCCGCCGCGATCGGCACCACGGTCACCCTGGACGCCGAGGACCACACCACGCTCGACTCGATGTTCGCCATCCACGAGGAGCTGCGGAAGGACTTCCCGCAGACCGGCTGTGTCATCCAGGCCTACCTGTTCCGCACCGAGGACGACGCACGCCGCCTGGCCGCCGCCGGTAGCCGCGTCCGCATCGTGAAGGGCGCCTACAAGGAGCCCGCCTCCGTCGCGTACCAGGACAAGGCCGAGATCGACAAGGCGTACGTCCGCATCCTGAAGACCCTGATGGAGGGCGAGGGCTACCCGATGATCGGGTCCCACGACCCGCGGCTCATCGCCATCGCGCAGGAGCTCGCCCGCAAGGCCGGGCGCAAACTGGACGAGTACGAGTTCCAGATGCTGTACGGGATCCGCAGCGACGAGCACGTCCGGCTCGCGGCCGAGGGCCACCGGATGCGTGTCTACACCGCGTACGGCACCGACTGGTACGGCTACTTCATGCGCCGCCTCGCGGAGAAGCCGGCCAACCTGCTGTTCTTCGCCCGCTCAATCCTCACCAAGGGCTGACCCGCCCACCCCGCTGCCCCCACCCCGCTGAAGCAAGGAGACAAGGCACTCATGGACGCTGTGACCCAGGTCCCCGCGCCGGTCAACGAGCCGGTCCACTCCTACGCCCCGGGTTCCCCGGAGCGCGCCCGTCTGGAGGCGAAGCTCAAGGAGCTCGCCGAGAACCCGATCGACCTGCCGATGACCATCGGCGGCGAGAAGCGGATGGGTGGCGGCGAGCGTTTCGACCTCGTACAGCCGCACAACCACAAGGCCGTCATCGGCACGTTCGCCGGCGCCACCGAGCAGGACGCGCGGGACGCGATCGACGCCGCCCTCGACGCCGCCCCGGCGTGGCGTGCGATGTCGTTCGACGACCGCGCCGCGATCATCCTGCGCGCCGCCGAGCTGCTTTCCGGCCCCTGGCGCGCGACGCTGGCCGCCTCGACCATGCTCGGCCAGTCGAAGACCGTCCAGCAGGCCGAGATCGACACCCCGTGCGAGCTCGTCGACTTCTGGCGCTTCAACGTGCACTACGCGCGCCAGATCCTGGCCGAGCAGCCCCCGGCCAACTCCCCGGGTGTGTGGAACCGCATGGACCACCGCCCGCTGGAGGGCTTCGTCTACGCGATCACGCCGTTCAACTTCACGGCCATCGCGGGCAACCTGCCCACCGCCCCCGCTCTCATGGGCAACGTCGTGGTGTGGAAGCCGTCCCCGACGCAGACCCACTCCGCCGTGCTGCTGATGCAGCTCCTGGAGGAGGCCGGCCTGCCCAAGGGTGTCATCAACCTGGTGACCGGCGACGGCATCGCCGTCTCCGAGGTCGCCCTGAACCACCGCGACCTGGCCGGCATCCACTTCACCGGCTCGACCCCGACCTTCCAGCACCTGTGGAAGACGGTCGGCAACAACATCGCCAACTACCGCACCTACCCGCGTCTGGTCGGCGAGACCGGCGGCAAGGACTTCGTCGTCGCGCACCCCAGCGCCGACCGCGCCGTTCTGAAGACCGCGCTGACCCGTGGCTCCTTCGAGTTCCAGGGCCAGAAGTGCTCGGCCTCCTCCCGGGCGTACGTCCCGGCCTCCATCTGGAACTCCGGTTTCAAGGAGGAGTTCGCGTCCGAGGTCGACTCCATCACCATGGGTGACGTCACCGACCTGTCGAACTTCATCGGCGCCGTCATCGACGAGCGCGCGTTCGCCAAGAACAAGGCGGCGATCGACCGGGCCAAGGCCGACGCGTCCTGCACCGTCGTCGCGGGCGGCACGTATGACGACTCGGTCGGCTACTTCGTCCGCCCGACGGTCATCGAGTGCGCCGACCCGGCCAACGAGGTCTTCACGACCGAGTACTTCGGCCCGATCCTCGCGGTCCACGTGTACGAGGACGACAAGTACGACGAGATGCTGGAGCAGATGGAGTCGGTCTCCGACTACGCGCTGACCGGCTCGGTCATCTCGGGCGACCGCGCCGCGGCCGCGTACACGATGGAGAAGCTCCGCTACGCGGCGGGCAACTTCTACATCAACGACAAGTCGACCGGTGCGGTCGTCGGCCAGCAGCCCTTCGGTGGCGGCCGTGCCTCGGGCACGAACGACAAGGCGGGCGCCCCGCAGAACCTGCAGCGCTGGACGCTGACCCGCGCCATCAAGGAGACGCTGGTCGCGCCGACCGACTACACCTACCCCCACCAGGGCTGACGCCCTCCGGGGTGCGGCGCGTCCGCACCCCGCCACAGATCCCGCCCCCGTCCGGCTCCCCCCAGCCGGACGGGGGCGGATTCCATTTCCGGCTCGCGCCCGGGGCACCCGCGCCCGGGCGTCTCGCGCCGGGCCCGGGTCCTAGTAGGGCTTGGTCAGGTCAGTGTTGGTGGTGCGTGTCCTGTGGGTTCAATGTGTCGTTGAATGCGTGTGACTCCGGAAGAAATTGCGTCTGT